>CALVKM010000081.1 GCA_944332705.1 uncultured Bacilli bacterium | reverse complement strand
GCTGTTGATGGGACTTTTTGTTTGGCTGTGTTTGGCTGTTGATGGGACTTTTTGTTTGGCTGTGTTTGGCTGTTGATACAATTATTAATAATGAATATAAGCAACTTCATCACTAGTGTGATAATTTTTTACATAAAAAGGATGTCTATTATCACCAATATTAACTATTAATTCTGTATCTTTCAAACTATCTAATAACCATTTTACTTTTGCATTTAATTTTTTTGTATCAGTAATATCAAATAATGGATACATGTAGTCATTAATTTCTTTTCTTGTAACTCCGTTACGATTTCCAATAAATTCTAATAAAACTTTTTTATGTCCAGTTATGGTATTAAAATTAAGTTTTGGTTTCTTCACTTCTTCTTTATCAACTAATTTAAATATTGTTACAAATACATCCCCATCTTTAAATACCGGGTCTACATTAGAAAATAAATGTGAATATCTACTAATTCTTCTTACTCCAGAGCCAAGTTCATCTACTAATCCCATTTCTTTAAATACTTTAGCTATTTTAGGATTTTTGGGATATGGGACAAAATTATTTATATCAAGAGTTTGCACTTTTTTAGGAACATTGCCATTTTCTACAATTAATTCTTCTTTTGAAATTAATATTCTAGCTGGAACATGACTACTAAAATTTCTATGAATTAAAGTATTAGTTACTAATTCCCGAGCAATTTGATATCCGGGATTTACTTGGACTGTATCTTCGATAAAAAATTTACCATCAATATGTTTTGTTATAAAATCAACTAATCTTGAATAACTTTCAATTAAATTTTCTCTAACATCATCTCGGTCATCATAACCATCAAAATTTTTATAACGATAAATTGCATCTGTTTTATAATATGGTGCTGCCATCATAATGGTTTCTCTTTTTCCAAATAACATAATACCTGCAAGATTTATGCCTTCAGCATTAGTAAAAGGATCTTTGCCATACAAACCTGCACTGCGAATAAGTTCCATATCATTCATTTTTCCCCAAGGATGTTTATTTTTACTGTAGGCTTTCGCTCTACTTCTAGCTTCTTCAATAGCTTCAGCACTTAAATCATCTATTGTAACATTTGGGAAAACCATATTTTCATAAGGTTCTTTACTCTTTCTTAAATACATTTGAGAAACTAAATATGTATTATTAGTTATATCATAGTCGCCATCTTCATTTCTATCATATATCCTACCATTGCAACGATGTACATCACTACCTTCATAGACATAGATATATAATATTATTTTTCCTTTATAATAATATTCTTGCATTTTAAGTTGTACTGCTGGACTTATCTTTTGAGCATTATTGCATAAATTGGCAAAATGTCTTTTCATTTCATCAATAGCATCAATATCTACTCCAATGATTTCTTTTTTATCATTAACTCCTAAAAAGATATGGCCGCCATTTCTATTTAAAAAAGCTCCAATAGATTCAAATAAAGAATCCGGCAACTTATTGGTTGCTAATTTAAATTCTACATCAATTTTTTCGCCATTTTTAATTAATTCTAATAATTCTTCTGGTAATTTTTTCATAATCCAAAACCTCCATTTATTTTTTACTTAATAACAATATAACATATAAGTTTGCATATTGCAATATGAACATGGAAATTTTCTTATGATAAATATAAGTAATTAGTGTACTTATTATATTTAGTCTAACAAATATAAAATATTAATTGTCTATTGGTATAATAAATGTCGTAGAAAATGTCGTAGAAAATGTCGTAGATGTGACGTAGAAAAGTTCGTAGAAATTGGTCGCCACTGGCGACCAATGTTCTTTATTAAATAAAACATTTATTAATTCCTTCTGTTTATGTAATGATGAATAAACCCTGTGATTTTATTCACTGGGTTATTAAAACTATTTCTTATCAAAAAATTTACTAACATCACTTGGATTAGTTCCAGTAGAACCTCCAACTATTTGAGATAGTTCTTGCATACTTAAACTAGTTCCTTCTGATATAGTTTCTAAAGGTATTCCTAGTTTATGCAATCTTTTTGCAGTTTTAATATTAGCATTCTTTTCACCACTTTTTTCGCCATTAGCAAAACCATCATCATACTTTTCTTCTAACTGTGCTTTATGTAGCATTTCCCTATCTTTTTCGGGTGTTACTCCCCAATAAAACTCTACATTCTTTTTCCTTTTCATATTTTTAGTTCTCCACAGATTTTTCTCTTTCCTCTTCTTCTCTTAGTTCTCTAATAAAATCTTCATCATTATTTAATCTTATTATTTCTTGCTTATATTTTTTTATTACATCATCATTAGGATAAAGCTTTTCTAGTTCTTCTAGTTCATCTAAATCCATATCAAGCATTAAAATATACTTATACTTATCAAACATTTCTTTATTAGCTATTTTCATAACGATTTCCTCCTTGTAAACATTATAACATATGGTTTCGTTTATGTAAATAGCAAAATTAAATAAAGCCGGTGTTTTTATTCACCGGTTTTATCAAGATTGTTTTCTTTAATGATGTTTTTTACTTCATTAATACTTAAATTAACTACATCTGCAATATCTTCTATAGACATATGTTTGATAAGTAAGTTTTTAATGACATCAATTGTTTTTTCTTCTTTGCCTTCTTGCTTACTAAGCTTCAATTCTGTGTTATGAATCATTTCTTTTTCTTCTTCTTCGCTTATTTCTCTAATAAATTTAGCATTACTATTTAATCTCACAATTTCACCTCGAAACATTTTTATTATTTCATCATCTGGAAAGAAATTTGCAAGTTCTTCTGGAGTTTTATCCATCATTAATAAATATCTAAGTTTTTCTCTTTCCTTAGCATCAGTATAACATATTTTTTCAACATTTTCTATAAATACATTCCAAATACTAAAGTTTTTGGTATATATTCCATCTTCATGCGTTAAATATGATTTTAAAACCATTTTATC
>CALVKM010000080.1 GCA_944332705.1 uncultured Bacilli bacterium | reverse complement strand
ATAGTGGGAGCCAAAAAAGTGGTGAACCCTACCATAGTGGGAGCCAAAAAAGTGGTGAACCCTACCATAGTGGGAGCTAAAAAAGTGGTGGACCCTACCTTAGTGGGTAAAGACAATCCCTAAATATTATTTATTTAGGGATTAATTATTTTATGAAAGGTGGATGGTAAAATGAAAGCTTTAAAATTATATTATATTGATAATGATTATATTGATTATTTAAGACAATTTGATAATAAAGTGTATTACAATAAAAGTGGTACTAGACCTTATGTTGGGGTAGTGTATATGTGCAATGGATATTATTATTTTGCCCCTTTATCTAGTCCGAAACCTAAACATTTGAAAATGGATCCAAAAGCATTAGATATTTTTAAAATAAATCATGGTAAACAAGGTATTGTTAATATTAATAATATGGTTCCTACTCCTAAAGCATGTTTAAAGGAGGCTATAGCTAATACGATAGATCCTAATTATAAAAACTTACTTATTACACAAACTCGTTATTTAAATGCTGATAAAATAAAATTGCTGGATAAGGTTTATCAATTTCAAAGTTTATATAAAAGAAAATTATTGCCCAAAAGTGTTTTAGATAGATGTTGTGATTTTGCTTTATTAGAAGATAAATGTAAGGAATATGAAAATAATTTAGTATTAAATTAAAAATAGCATTGTAATTAATGCTATTTTTTATAACCAAACACCATATACTATAGCTGCCATGGCAAATATGAAACCGACAACCCAAAACATTTTGATGATGTCTTGTTCGCTCCAACCAAGTTCTTCAAAGTGATGGTGAAGGGGAGCTTTTAGGAATATCTTTTTATTAAATTGTCTTATTGATATTATTTGAATTAAACTACTTAATGTTTCAATTACAAATACACCACCGATTAAAACTAAAGATAATTCATGACGGGACACAACTGCAACAGCTGCTAGGGCACCACCTAAAGCAAGAGATCCTAAGTCACCCATAAATATTTTAGCAGGGTGGGTATTAAATACTAAAAATCCTATTAATGCTCCAGTTAGAAGGAAACAAAATATTGCTACTTCTTGATATCCTTCAAGCCAACCGGCATTCCAAGTTATAATACCGTAGGCGAAGAATGCAATTGCACACAATCCTCCAGCTAAACCATCTAGGCCATCAGTAATATTAACCGCATTAGTTGTTCCAACGAGTAAGAATAAAATAAATAAACCAAACATCCAGCCCAGTGGAATATAAATATTTAAGAATGATAAACTTAGTGTTGCCTCACCGCCGCCCTTCATAAATAGATAAAAGAATACTAGAGCAATTACCATTTGAATTAAAAATTTAGTAACTAAACTTATTCCGTTATTATCATGATATTTTATCTTACGATAATCATCAGCAAAACCAAGTAACCCGTAGGCGAGGAATACAAATACCACAATTATTAAATTATAACTTATTTCAATACTTCCTTTAATATATAAAACAATTAAAGAAATAATAACTGGGATAATAAATATTACCCCTCCCATTGTAGGAGTTCCTTCCTTTTTTAAATGCCTTTTAGGAATAAATCTACTAACTGATTGACCAAAATGTAATTTCCGAAATAGAGGAATTACAAATAAGCCTGTGATTAGTGATAAGACAAACCCGAGCATTAAAGCCATTGTGGCTTTAGCAAGTATAAGCATATGCTTCACCTCTTCATATAAATATTATACTATAAATTTCCTTTTTTAATAAAAAATACCATAATTTTTGACATCATTTGACATTAGTTCAGCATAAGAACTATAGTTCCGCCTTCCTTAACATACATTCCCCCGTTAGGACTTTGATAAATAACTTGATCACCATTACCGCTATATTCAATATTAAAACCTTTTAAAGCTTTTTTAGCTTCTTCTAGTGATAATCCAGTAACATCCGGAGTAATAATATATTTGGTATCTAACCAAGTATATTCTTTAGGTATACCTTCGGTATCTGCTTCAATATCTAAAATGTCAATGGCACTTAAAAATATGTTTCTGGCAATTGGTGCTGCAACAGTACCTCCATATTGTACTACATTTTTGGCATTTTGAACAGCCACATAGACAACAATTTCGGGATTATCCGCTGGCATAAAGCCAATAAATGATAAAATATACTTGGAATCACTATAAACACCATTTTCAACCGTTTGGGCAGTTCCAGTTTTTCCACCAACACGATAATTTTCAATATAAGCATTATGGCCAGAACCTTTGGCAACAACACTTTCTAGAGCATATCTTACAATACTTGAAGTTTCTTTGCTTATAACGCTTCCCACTTTAGTTGGTTCATTACTTTTAATAATTGTATCTGTTTCTGGTTCTAAAAAGCTTTTAACAATATAAGGAGTATAGAGTGTACCACCATTTATAACAGCACTGACAGCTCTAACTTGTTGAATAGGGGTAACACTTATTCCTTGACCAAAAGCTGTTGTTGCCAGTTCCACATTCCCCATAGCATTTACATCAAATAATATTCCTGATCCTTCGCCATTTAAATCAATACCGGTTTTTTCACCAAAACCATATTCAGTAATATAATTCATTAATGTATCTTTACCAAGCATTAAACCTAAATTAACAAATCCAGGATTGCTTTGTGTCAACACAGCAACACTTTAGAGCCGAAGTTTGCCTTGCACAAGCAAGGTTTTTGGCTGTCAAAC
>CALVKM010000079.1 GCA_944332705.1 uncultured Bacilli bacterium | reverse complement strand
ATTCTTCTTGCGTTAAGTTTTTTCTTTTTCTTCCTTCTATCATTAATGTACTTAAATTTGCCATGTGTACCACCAAGTAATATTATACAACAAAAAACTCACTATTTAAAGTGAGCTTTAAGTATTTTAATTATGTTTTTTCTTTAAAACTACTGTAGCAACAGTTAGTCCAATTACTGAAATTGCTCCAAGAATCATGAATACACTAATATTATCAAGAGTACTTGGGTTTTCAATAACAGGTTCACTAGGTTCAGTTGGTTCTTCAACAGGATCCGTTGGTGTAGTTGGTTCTTCAGGTTCAGTTGTAATTTCTTCAAATACAACATTGCCTTCTTCATCAACAGTAGCATTGTAATTATCTGTTACATCTTCATTTAATGTAGCATCATATATTGTATAATCAGCTTTATCTTCATTAGATGTAAGTACAGCAGCTTCAGCAACTTTTAGTGAAGTTTCACTTTCACTATTGATTGTAGTTCTTATTGCTGAATTATTTGTTGAAGTTAATTCTCCACCATTAACAACAGCAACACCATTATTATCTAGTGCAAAGGCATTTTCACTAGTAAATGTTCCACCATTAATAGTTACTTCACTATTTGGATTATTTTTTACGGTATTACTTACAGCTGTAAAAGTACCATCTTCAATAGTAAGCACTGGTGTAACAGTTTCATCAACATATCTAATATTACCAATTAAAGATGTATCAGTTGATGTACTAGTAAATGTTCCACCGTTGATGATAGCTGTTCCTTCATTACGAATTACATAGAAACTATCTTCAACAGCAAATGTTCCACCTTCGATAATTAGAGTACCTAAGTTTGTTATTGGACCATAAGTAGAATCTGCAACATGAGTTACTCTACCACCTTGAGAAGCACTATTATCTACGATAGTTAGCTTGCCGCCCTTTTCAATTTTAATAGCTTCGCATTCTTTGGTAAAATTAACAAACATCCAGCCATTCAAATCAAGAATAACTTCTTCACCATCACGAATGATTAAATCTTCATCAGCTATTCCAGTAAGTGTAAGAGTATATACTCCAGTTTCATCATCTTGTTCTACAGTTACATTACTTCCATCATAGTCAATATTATCAACATGTATAGCTGATACATTAGTAACACCAAACAACATAAGTACTGCAAATAAGCCTAAAAGCTTTTTCATTATCTTCCCTCCTTCTATTCTAATATTACTATATTTCATATATAAAGTCAATTTAAAAAGCTCACTTTTATAAAGTGAACTTTAATTATTAATTATGTCTTTTCTTAAGAACTATAGTTGCAACTGTAAGTCCAATTACTGATAAAGCTCCAAGAATCATGAAAGTTTCTACATTATCACTAGTGCTTGGGTTATCAATAGGCGCATCAGGTTCTTCAACCACATCTTGATTTGTTAAATCGTTTAAGCTTAATACATATTCAGAATAATGTTCTAAAGCAATATTAGCATTACCATTAACATCAAATGTAACAACACTAACAAATTCTAATTCATTATTATCAGGATTAAAATAATATAAATTAACATTTTGATTAGCATATTTACTTAAATTTAAGCTTAGAGTAACAACATTTGCTGGTAACTCTCCACTTACAGTAGTTTTAATGAATGCGTTATCTTCAGAAATATATTCAAGTAAAGCATCAGTTGTTGTATCTTCACTAACAACTAAACTTAAATCTGTAAGTGTATTTGCCAAATCCTCTTTAATGTCTTCTTTATTGATAGTTATAGTATATTTTCCATAATCTATAACTAAGTTTTCTACTTCATCATTTGCTGATATATTAGCAAGTGCATCTTCAAGATCAAAGTTTTCATCTGTTGCATCTACAACAATTCCGCTTTCATCTTCAGTTAATGTATTATGTACTCCTTCATAGTAATTTAATTCAACTAAATATTTAGAATCAACAACTTCAGTTCTGTTTGCTTCTTCAGCTTCACTAGATGAATTATTAACTATTTTCATAGCACTATTTCCAAATAATTTAAATGTGATATCTCCAGTTTGGGCTTGAGTAGTAGAACCAGCACCAGAGTCAGTACCAACTACTAAATCGCGAACATTATCAGTAAATGTATTATTTGTAATAACCACATCACACATACTAGTTAAATAAGTGTTATTTTTAATTTTAACTTTAATTCCTCCACCAGTAGTGTTTGATTCACTAGCAAGTACATTTCTAAAAGTTGAATTAGTTATTTCAATTTTATCAATTGAAAATTCTTTTTTGGCACTATTTCCAATATTTATATCGATTCCAGCAGCGCTTCTTTTAACTAATTCTGCTTCATCACCAGAGCCTTCGCCAATTTCTGGAGTTCTAGATCCATCAAATACTGAATTATTTACTACTAAACTAGCAAATTGATCTGCATAAATACCAGATTTAGTGTAATTAATTATTGTAACATTATTTAGTTCTAAATTTGTACCAATAGCTCCTAGAGAAATACCAATATATTCAGTATTATCGGGAGAATTAACATCAATAGTAACATCATTAATTACAACACTAATATCTTCAGTATTAATATTGAATCTTCCAGTAATAGTATGTCCATTACCATTAATTACTGTGTCTTCTGTTAAATCAAATTCAGATGCATTCATGTCAGTTTCCATATCATAAGTTTTGGCTGATACACCTGTTACTCCAATAAGCATTAAGCTTACTGCTAATCCTAATAATCCTTTCAATTTTTTCATCTTCATTCTCCCTTCTATTCTAATCATACATTATTTATACTTAAATGTCAATAAAACTTCATTCACTTGACAAAAAAAGACAAATTTAAATCTTTGTCTTCATCATAATCTTATATACTTTCTTGATATTTTCTTTCTTAT
>CALVKM010000078.1 GCA_944332705.1 uncultured Bacilli bacterium | reverse complement strand
AATAGTAATACACATACATTTAATAACTTAACAGATACCACAGAATATAAGATAAAAATAAAAGTAGTAGATAGCAATGGTAGAAGTTCAACAGAATATTATGAGGCAATCTCTACAGAAACATATATTTTACCAACAGTAGCAAATGTTGAATATACTACAAAATATAATTCAATAACACTAACACCAACTGGTGCTAATGGAACAGGAACGATTTCTAAATATGTTTATAGTATAAATAATGGAGCATATCAAGATAGCAATGTATTTAGTGGATTAACAGAAAATACGACATATACAGTTAGTGTTAAAGCTATTGATAATAATAATAGAGAATCAAATCCATATACAATACAAATAAAAACAGATACATATAAAGTACCAGCAATTAGTAATGTAACAACAAGTAGCACAACTAATAGTATAACAATAAGTGTATCAGCAAAAAACGGAGATGGTGAGGTTACAAAGTATATGTATTCAAGAGATAATGGAAGTAATTGGTATGAATCAACAAGTAATAGTTATACGTTTAGTAATTTAACAAGTAATACAACGTTTTATGTACAAGTAAAAGTAGTAGATAATAATAACAGAGAATCAGCAGTAAGTAATGCAACTATTAAAACACAATATTTAAATCCAGTAGTAAATAGTGTAAGCACAAGTAATATAACAACAAATAGTATCACTTTAACCATTAATGTAACACCTGGTTCAAATAATATAACAACATATTATTATTCAAATAATAATGGTTCTAGTTATGTATCTAGCACAAGTAATACATATACATTTAGTGGATTATCTGCAGGAACTACATATAATTTTAAAGTATATGTTTTGGACAGTGGTGGTATTAAATCAAATGAAGCAACAATTAGTGCAACAACAAGTAGTCCAACTTTAGCTGATTATATAAAGAGTTTGTATACAACTCAAGGATCTAATGGAATATATTATCACACATCAAGTTTAGCAAATAGTGCTGCGGATAACAGTTATAGATATAGTGGATCAAATCCTAATAATTATGTATGCTTTGGAAGTGACGCAAACACATGCCCAAGTGATAACTTATATCGTATAATCGGAGTTTTTGACGGAGAAGTAAAACTAATCAAATCAACAAGTTATGGTGAATATTATTGGAGTGGTTCTCGTGAAAACAAAAATAATTTTTGGAGCAGTAGTACATTAAATACTAACATATTAAATGGAAACTATTTAAATTCAATCAGTGAAAAATGGCAGCAAAGCATTAATATTCATACTTGGAAATCAGGTGGTATTTCTTCATGGCAATATGTTTTTAATGAACCCCCTAAGAAAGTATATGAATATGAAATAGGCTTAAATAGTTCCAGTAAAACAAATAACGCAAAAATAGGATTAATGTATATTAGTGATTATGGGTTTGCTGCTAATCAAAGTGGATGGTCAAAAAGCATGGGTAATTATGACGAAATAGCTAGTGGAAATTGGCTTTATAATGGAAATTTTGAATGGACTATTTCACCTTTCACAGGAATGACAGGAAATGCTTTTTATGTACATGAAAAAGGACAAATTTATCATATAGCTGGAACTTACCTAGCACAATATATAGTGCGTCCTTGTTTTTATATAAATTCTTCAGTTCAATATGTTTCTGGGTCAGGGACTAATTCTAATCCAATCCGTTTAAAGGTATAAATTTATTTTAAAAAATTAATATCTTCGACATAAAGCAACAAATTTTGTTGCTTTTATAATGTATAATGATTGAGTGATAATCATGAAAATATATTTAGATTTAGTATTTTTACTTAATTTTAGTTATGATTTATTATTACTTATGACTGTTGATATAACACTAAAAAGGCATATGAAATTTAGAAGATTACTTCTTGGAGCCACTCTTGGAGCAATCTCTCTAGTTATTTTATTTATACCAATTAATAATATAGTTTTATTTGTATTTAAAATACTAGTTAGTATATTAATGCTTTTAATATCTTTTGGATATAAAAGCATAAAATATATGGCTGATAATTTTATATATTTATATATGTGTAGTGTAATTTTGGGTGGTTTTTTATATTTCTTAAGTTTAGAATTTAGTTATAAAAATGAAGGATTAATATTTTATTTTGATGGCTTTAGTATTAATTATATTGTTCTTCTTATTATTGCTCCGATTATACTTTATTTATATATTAAAGAACAAAAAAGATATAAGAGCAGGATAAAGTATAATATGAATGTATCTATATGTTTTAAGAATGGTAAAATTTTAAATTGTAATGGATTTTTAGATACCGGAAATAAGCTTAGAGATCCTATAACTCATAAATATGTAATACTTTTATCAAAAAGATTATTAGTACCATATATAAATAATAAAAGTCCCATATATGTGCCATATAAAGTAGTAGGATATAGTGGAATAGTTGAGTGTTTTAGTATTAGATATATTAAAATAAATAATAGTATTTTAAATAATTATTTAGTTGGAATAATACCTGAAGGTATGAATAAAATTAGTATGGATTGCTTGCTTAATTATAAGATAATGGAGGATATATGTTTAGAAAATTAATTGAAAAAATATTGGATAAGTATAATGAAATATTATTTGTTGGAGCTACTGATAAGTTGCCACCACCACTAGATAGGGAAAAAGAGCTAGAATATTTAATTAAAGCTAGACAAGGGGATATGGAAGCTCGTAATAAACTTATAGAACATAATTTAAGATTAGTGGTGTTTTTAGCTAAAAAGTATGAAAATACAACTTATGATATTGAAGATTTAGTAAGTATTGGATCAATTGGTTTAATTAAGGGAATTAATACTTATAAGATTGATAAAAATATAAAGTTAGCTACATATGCATCTCGCTGTATTAGTAATGAGATACTCATGTTTCTTCGAAAGAATAAGCGTAAGAGAAGTGAAGTATCCCTGGAAGATGCCTTAAACTTTGATAGTGAAGGTAATGAACTTCATTTAGAAGATATACTAGGGACTGATGCTGATTTAGTAGAATGTGAATATGAAAAAAAGGTTGATAAAGAATTATTAAGTCGGGAGATTGAAAATTTGCCTGCTAGAGATAAAGAGATAATGACTTTAAGATATGGTCTTAATAATACATTAGAATATACACAAAAAGAAGTGGCAGAAATGTTAGGAATTTCCCAAAGTTATATTTCTAGGATAGAAAAAAAAGTAGTAAGGAAACTAAAACAAATTATGCGTTAGTATCCTTACTTAACATTTTATCAACAGACTTTTTATATTTCTTACAAACTGTATATAAAAAATCAGTTTTAATAATTACTTTGCCAGTTTCATAAGCCGACCAAGTAGAAGATGTAGTATTAAGATAATCAAATATTTCTCTTTGAACTAAATGTTTTTCTTTTCGCATTTTCTTTAAATTGCGACCAATTACTTTAGCATCAATGTCTATTTCTTCATATCCCTTATCTTCTTTACTTAATCCCATAATATAATCAAATGAGACATTAAATTCTCTACAGATGATATTTAGCCTTATTAAAGGAATTGTATCTCTGCCTATTTCCCAGCCGGTATAAGTAGAACGTTTAACATTAAGCATGCCAGCAACATCTTCTTGAGTTAACTCATTATCTTCACGAATATCTCTTAATCTTTCAATTTTCATATTTATCACTAATGATATTTTCTCATTAATAATATTATTTCCACAAAAATGTGGGAAAATACGAGAAAATATGCTATTAT
>CALVKM010000077.1 GCA_944332705.1 uncultured Bacilli bacterium | reverse complement strand
TTACTAGAAAAAATAGTAAAAAGAATGGAGAATGGATTATATTATAAAAACTTACCTAAATCAAAGGTAAGTTTTTTTACCTATCAATATCTTTAAATAGTTCTAATATACTTATATCTAATACTTTAGCTATGTGATATAAACTTCCTACAGATATAGTTTGAAATACTTTAGTACTTTCTAAATTACCTATAAAACTTAAAGAATAATTGCATTTTTCTGCTAATTGTTCTTGAGTTAAGTTTTTTAGTTTTCTTTGTTTTTTAATATTTTGTCCTATTACATAATAAATATAATTTTCATCGTTTCTATCCATAATTTATAATCACTCACTTGTTACTTATATTATCTCAATATATTAGTTTAAATTTTATCTATCGTTCGTAGATAAAGTGTGATATAATAATTTTGTAAGGTAAGGTGTAGTACATGAATAAAAAAATATTGTTGGTAAGTAGTGTGTTATTAACATTAAGTTTAGTAACTATTATTTTCTTTAATAATGTGGATAATAAAGAAAATAATATAATATCTAATGTTGAAAAAAATAAACAAGTAATAAATAGTAATATGATAACTTTAATGTATGAAACAGAATCAGGTTCAGGTGAGTACGTTGAAACCAAAGATACAACATGGCCAGAATCCGGATATATTTTTAATGAAAATTTAAGTGGTTGTGAAAATGGCGGAGAACTAGAGTATAATTCTGAGAATAATACTGTAAATCTACTTAGTAATTCATCAGATAGATGTTATGTTTATTTTGATAAATATGATGGAGTGTGGATAGATAATGTTAGTATTACTAATGTAACAGGATCATCTGTTACATTAGATGTAAGTGCTACTAGTGAAAACGGAAGTATAACAACATATTATTATGTATTAAATGATAGTGAAGAATATCAAGAGAGTACAAGTAATGTAATAACAATAAATGATTTAAATAAATTAACAGAATATAAAATTAGCATTTATGCCGTAGATAGCACAAATGCTAAATCTAATATATATGAACTTAGCGTTAGTACTACTGATGTTTCTATACCTGTTATTAATAGTGTTAGTGTAAGTAATATAACATATAGTGGATTTACTTTAACAGTAAATGCGACAAGCGATGTTGAAATAGAAAGATATTATTTTTATGTGAATGGGAATGGAGAAAATCAAGCTGGTACTAGTACAACTAACTCTTTTACTTTTAATACGTTAGAGGATGGGGTAACCTATGATATATTGGTTTTTGCGGAAGCTGTTAATGGTTATTATTCACAAAAATATAACATATCAACAACAACGGAAGAGATTACTATTTATTTTGCAGATTATATAATCGATTTATATAGTCAGGATGGAAGTAATAATTTATATTTAATGGATGAATCAGGTACTTATGGGCGATATGAGATTGGTGATTACTCATATAGATATGTTGGAGCAGACCCAAATAATTATGTATGCTTTGGTTCGACAGCAAGTACATGCCCAAATGATAATTTGTATCGCATTATAGGTGTATTTTTAAATCAAAATAGAATATATGAGGTAAAATTATTAAAATATGATTATGCAAATAGTAATTTGTTAGGAACCAACGGTCAATATATGGCTAATAGCACTATTAATAGTTCAAGTAATCCATATTATACTGGAAGCTTAAATAGTGTAAGTACATATCGTTGGAATTGGGATGAGTCATGGAGGGATAGCACTCTTAATACGGTTAATTTTAATACTAATTTTTTAAATAATATTGGAAGCAGTTGGAGAAATATGATTTCGGATCATAATTGGTATAATAGTAGAATTGAAGATAGTTATAGTGGGATGGCTAAAGATTTTTATGAACAGGAAATTGCTAATCAAACTTTTACAACTAAAGTTGCCTTAATGTATGTATCAGACTATGGATTTGCAGCAAGTCCAAATAATTGGTCATCAAATGTAGGAAGTTATTCAGATTCATCTTTAATTAATAATTGGATTTTTATGGGAGTAACTGAATGGCTATTGCCATATGAAAGTGGTTATTATGCTTATAACATAGAAGCACGCGGAGGTTTAAGAGCAATAAATGGTAATGCTAATCATGCTGTAAGACCTACCTTTTACCTTAACTCTGATGTAGAATATGCATCTGGATCTGGAACAATTTCTGACCCAATTAGAATAAAAATAGACTAACATTAAAACTGATAATTTCATTTATCAGTTTTAATATTCTATTAAATTTGTTAAAATATAAGTGTGATTGCTTATGTATAAAATATTATTAATCGAAGATAATGAGTTTATTATTAAAGGAATTGTCTATTTATTAAAACAACATAATTTTGATGTGGATGTTGTTAGCACTTTAAGTGATGCTAAAAAGTATTTAGAAAATAATTATGATTTAATAATACTTGATTTAATGCTACCGGATGGTGATGGTATAGATTTCTTTAAAAAGAATTTAACTAATAAACCTACTTTAGTATTGACCGCTAAAGATGATGAAGATGTAATAAGTTATGCCCTTGATAATGGAGCAGAAGATTATATGGTTAAACCTTTTAGGGCTAAAGAATTACTTTCTAGAATAAATAAAATAATTAGAAAGAATAAAGATAATAATTTAATTAAAGTTAAAAATATAGTTATTGATACTGATGCTGCTAGGGTATATGTAGATAATGTAGAAGTAATATTTACTAGTTTAGAATATCGTATTTTATTATTACTATTTCAAAATTTAAATAGAATTGTAACTAGAGAAATAATTATGGAACAAATTTGGGATATCTCAGGTAATTTTGTTGAAGATAATACCTTAACTGTTTATATTAAAAGAATTAGAGAGAAATTAGGTAGTGATATTATTAAAACAATAAAAGGCTTAGGTTATCGGGTGGATGTATGAAAAAACATTTTATTATAGTATGGATAGTTGTTGTAATTACATTTTTTATAATTTCTTTTGTAGATTATAAAAGTTATGTTAGAATTACTAATAATTTTACTAATAATATAATTAGTACATTAGTAAATAACTATCCGGATGTAACTGAAGAAGATATAATTGAAATTATTA
>CALVKM010000076.1 GCA_944332705.1 uncultured Bacilli bacterium | reverse complement strand
ATTATCATTTCTAATAGTTTCAATTATATTTTGTTTATTAATTTTTTTAACTGAGAAATGCATTATTATACTTATTAGTAAGAATACTACAATACTAGCTATGATAATAGACTCCCAAGGTATAACATAACCTAAATCATTGCCGACTTCAAAAGCTTTATAAATTAGAATTGAGCCAATTATACCTAAAGGTATACCAATAACTAATGATTTAGTTCCATAAAATAAACTTTCCAATCTAACCATTTTATTAAATTCATGTTTGGTCATACCAATTGATTTTAACATAGCAAATTCTTTACTTCTTAAATTCATATTAGTAGTTATTGTATTAAATATATTTGTAATACCTATTAAACTTATAACTATAATAAATCCATAAAGGAATATTGCTACTAAAATAAGCATTGATCTATTAGCTTGAACTTCAGCATCAACATTATAAACATAAGAATTAAAAGTTGTATTTTTTAAATAATCATTAGTTGTTTTTTCTAAGTTTTCAACATCATTACTACTAATATATAATCCTTCATAATTATATGTTAAATTATCCATAAATTCATCACTTACTATAATGTAGCCAGAATCAGTGTAAACTCCTTCTAGACCCATTGGTCTTTTTTCGGTCCTTGTAGCAATAGGGATTGTTACATTAGATCCATTAATTACACCACTAAAACTTGTTACATCTTTATAAACATTTATAGTTTCATAGTGATCAAGTTGATAAATTGAAACATCATCTATAAGTATTCCTTTATCTTTATAGCTGCTAACATTGCCACCGATTTCTTGAATAAATCTCTCATACTCTTCATTGCCTAAAGATATTACAGAAATATTGGCTATTAATTCTTCTTCGGGAGTATCATATCTATTTAAATATTCTCCAAAATTTTGATAGAATCCTTCTTCACTCATATAATCAAGAGCACTAACTTCTAAAAGAGTTGTTCTATGTATGGCATACTTATCAATATCTTCAAAAGATAATATTTCTTCATAAGCCCCTGCTACTTCATCTTTATTATCAGAATTAACTAACACCATAAAATTATATTGATAATCACTATAATACATTCCAGTTAGTTTAAAACCATAATTTAGTAGAGAAGATAAAGAGATGAATACTGCAACACTTACTACTAAAGAGACAACTGTAGTTCTATATTTCTTACGAGCCCTTTTTAAGTTTTTATAAGCAATTTCGCCGCCGATACCAAAAAGTTTGCTAATTATTTTTGGAGTTTTTAATTTTTTTGCATTAATTTTTATTTCATTGTTATTACGAATTGCTTCAATTGGAGAAATCTTTGAAGATCTTCTAGCAGCACTAATTACTGATAGATAAATTGTAATACTAGCTAAGATTATACTTAACAATATAGGTATTAAAGGAACACTAAAGACAAATTTAATATCATTTAGAAAATCTCCAAGTAAAAGATTAACAATTATAGATAATATGAAACAGGCTAGTATCCCACAAAGTATACCTAAAGGTATAGCAATAACACCTAGGATAAAACCTTCATATAAAACATTTTTCTTAATTTGTTTACTTGTTGCTCCAACACTTGCAAGCATTCCATATTGTTTAGTTTTCTCCATTATCGAAATATTAAAACTATTACGAATTACAAAGATGCTTGTAACAATTATTATACCAATTACAACTCCCGCAATAGCATAAAGCATACTTTGATTGCTATCACTTAAAGATACACCTTCCCACCTTAATAATTCATTATTTAAATTATAACCATAATTTTTTAGGGCATTAGAATTTTCCAAATTTTCTACAAAGGTTTCATAATAACTAGGATTTTTAAATAATAAGGATACATCATAGCCTTGAATGTTTTCTGAATTATAAGTAATTGCAGTAAAACCGGGAGCACTGAATGACTCAATACTAGTATTAACCCGCTCCATTATGCCTACAACTGTAAATTCCCCGGTATAAGTATTAGCTAAAGATTCATGACACTCATCTAATGTTTCGCCATCTGGTACAAAGTATGGATTATTTTGGGTAAGAGCACTGCCATCACTACAAACTCTATTACCAATTTCTAAGGTGATTCTATCCCCAATTTGCATATTGACTGAAGCATTAGTTAAAACTGTCTCCGGTATTACTATTTCATGAGAATTTTCTGGTAATCTACCATCAATTAAATGAACTTTGCTATTTTCTAAAGCTTCTTTATTATAACTTAAAATATACAAATATGGCTTATATTCATTTTCACTACCTTCTAAATTTGCATAACCTAATATTCCTACTTTATACATAGTATCAACATAACGATTGTTTTCAAAATATTTTAAATCATCGGCACTTACATTTTCTACAGTTATATGTCTATTGCCATATTCATCTTTGGCATTTTCTACTAAAGTTGCCATAAAACTACTTACCATACCCGCAACAGCACATATAAGAGCAGTTGAAAGCATTATCCCAATTATTGTTACTATTGTTCTTTTTTTATTAAGTTTTAAATTCTTAATAGTTAGTTTATTTAATATATTCATAATTAATTCCTTACATCACTAACTATTTTTCCATCTTCAATTGTGATAATCCGATTACAAGATGCCGCAATTTCTAAATCATGAGTAATAACAATAATTGTTTGATTATATTTTTCATTAGATTTTTTTAACAGAGACACAATTTCATCACTAGCTTTAGAATCTAGGTTCCCTGTTGGTTCATCCGCTAAAACTAAAGCAGGATTATTAATTAAGGCTCTACCAATTGATGCTCTTTGTTGTTCTCCACCAGAAAGTTCATTAGGTAAATGCTTTTTTCTTTTACTTAAACCTAGAGTTTTAATTAAGTCATCTAAATAATCCCCATTAACACTCCTATTATCCAGTTTCGCTGGCAAAGTAATATTTTCTTCAATATCAAGTATGGGAATTAAATTATAAAATTGGTAAATTATCCCAACTTGTCTTCTTCTAAAAATTGCTAGGGCATCATTATCCATTTCATAGATATCCACGCCATCAATAAATACTTTACCTGTACTGGGTCTATCTACACCTCCAAGTAAATGTAAAAGTGTTGACTTACCACTACCTGATGCTCCAACAATAGCGACAAAATCTCCCTTTTCTACTGAAAAAGAAATGTCATCAACAGCTTTAACTATTGTTTCGCCTTTTCCATAAATTTTTGATAAATGTTCTACTTTTAAAATTTCCATTTAATCAGTCCTTTCAATATTAGTATATTTTTCTAAAATGACTATTAAATGACTTTTTATTATTTTAGACAAAATTAA
>CALVKM010000075.1 GCA_944332705.1 uncultured Bacilli bacterium | reverse complement strand
TCAAAAGTTGGTGATACCACTGTTGGAGCAGTTGTAAATGATAAAATAGTACCACTTTCATATGAACTAAAAAATGAAGATGTAGTTAATATTAAAACAAATCAAGCAGCTACTCCTAATCAAGATTGGATAAATCTATGTAAAACAAATCAAGCTAAAAATAAAATAAAAGCTTATTTTAGTAAAAAAGATAAGGAACTTTATATTACTAAAGGAAAAGATATTTTAGAAAAAGAGCTTCGAAAAAGAAAACTTTCATTTAGTGAAGTACTTAATAATGAAGCTATAAATAAAATACTTAAAGATTTAAAATTAAAAGATTTAGATGATTTGTATTTAGCAATAGGCTCTTTGAGATATACCGCTGGTTATATAATTAATTTATGTAGTAATGATTCTAAAGATGTTGATGATATCTTAATTGAGCGTAAAAGAGATATGCCTAAAATTAATTATAAGAGTGATATATTAGTTGAAGGTACTCCAAATATTATGGTTAATATTGCTAAATGTTGTATGCCTGTTAAAGGTGATGATATAGTAGGTTTTATTACTAAAGGACAAGGAATAAGCATTCATAAGAGGAATTGTAAAAATGTTCATATTGATAGTGATCGATTAATTGAAGTATCATGGAATATGGATAGTACAAATTATTACTATACTAATATTTATGTAACAATTAAAGATACTAAAGATATTTTAGCTGAAGTAATAACAGAAATAGGTAAAAGAGATTCTTTAGTTAGATCATGTAAGACTATAGAAAAGGATGATAGACTCATATATGAACTTAATATTAGAATAAAAGATAAAGATGAATTAGAATATATTAAAAATTCAATTAGAAAATTAAGTAATGTCGTAGATGTTACGGATAATTTATAGGTGATGTATGAAAGTAGTAGTTCAAAGAAGTAAGAAATCTAGTGTTAGTGTTGATGGTAAAATGGTGAGTAGTATAGATAAGGGACTTGTATTACTTGTAGGTTTTACGGAAGGGGATACTGAAGAAAAAATAGCTAATATGGTTAGAAAAATAGTTAATTTAAGAATTTTTGATGATGAAGGTGGTGTTATGAATAAATCAATTCTGGATGTTGGAGGTTCAATTCTATCAATTTCGCAGTTTACTTTATATGGGGATGCTACCAAAGGCAATAGACCATCATACATTAAAGCTATGAAAGGTGATAAAGCCATAGTTTTATATGAAAAGTTTAATGCAGAATTAAATAAATATGTTGAGTCTTTACCGGGAGTTTTTGGGGCAGATATGGAAGTTTCAATTACAAACTCTGGACCTGTAACAATAATACTAGAAATGTAATTGATTTAAGGTAAAAATTATGTTATATTAATTATGTAAATTATTTATTTGCCCCAGTAGTTAATAGGAAGTTTATAGAAAGCAAGTGGGTGATGGAAACTTGTAACTAAATGTTAATGAAGATAAGCAAAATTATAAATAATTCGTGTGATTGCGTTATAAATTAAAGAGCATAGATTCTATGAAATAAGGTGGCACCGCGGATTAATCCGTCCTTATATTATAGGGTCTTTTTATGTTTAGGAGGATATATGAAATTAAGTGTAGATTATAATATTAATAATGTTGGTGATGTAGTTACATTAAATGGTTGGGTTGCCAAGGTAAGAAATCTTGGAGGAGTTATATTTATTGATCTTCGAGATAGATCAGGTATTATGCAACTTGTAATTAAACCAGAATCACCCTTTTATGATTTAGCAAACACTTTGCATAATGAATATGTAATAAGTATTAAGGGGAAGATTGTAAAACGGGAAAATATTAATAAAAATATTCCTACTGGAGAAATAGAAGTTGAAGTATGTGATTTAAAGTTACTCAATAAATCACTAGAAATACCTTTTGCTTTAACTGATGATACAACAGCCCTAGAAGATACAAGACTTAAATATCGTTATTTAGATTTAAGAAGAAATACCATCAATAAAAACTTAGTTTTAAGACATAAAATAATGATGGTTACCAGAAATTACTTTGACTCTCTAGGTTTTATTGAAGTAGAAACTCCAATGCTTTGTAAAAGTACACCAGAAGGGGCTAGAGATTATTTAGTGCCATCAAGAATAAGTAAGGGTAAGTTTTATGCATTACCTCAATCACCACAGATATTTAAACAACTTCTTATGATCGGAGGCATAATGCGCTATTTTCAAATAACTAAATGCTTTCGAGATGAAGATTTAAGAGCGGACCGCCAACCAGAATTTACGCAAATAGATATGGAAATGAGTTTTACCAGTGAAGATGAAGTTATGGATGTAACAGAAAAATTAATTGCTAAAATATTTAAGGAAGTTAAAGGGATTGATATTAAGTTGCCACTAATAAAGATGAAGTGGGATGAAGCTATGAGCATATATGGATCAGATAAACCAGATTTAAGATTTGATTTGCCAATTAAAGATATAACTAATATATTTTCAAATACTAATATTGAATTTATGAAAAATGTTTTAGTAAATGCTATTGTTGTAAATGATAAAGCAAGTGATTTTTCTAGAAAAGAAATTGATAAACTGACGGAATTTGTGAAAACTTATAAGGCATCAGGACTTGCTTATTTAAAAATGGATAAGGAATTAACTGGTTCAATTGCTAAACTACTTAATGATGAAGAAAGAACTAATTTAATTAAAGAATTAGATTTAAAAGATAATGATATAGCATTTATAGTAAGTGGTAAGAAGAATATTGTTAAATCTTCTCTTGGAGCTTTAAGAGTAAAACTAGGACATGATTTAAACTTAATTCAAGATGGTGATTATAAATTATTATGGGTTGTTGATTTTCCATCATTTGAATGGAGTGAAGAAGAGGGAAGATTTATGGCTATGCATCATCCATTTACTGCTCCAAAAGATGAAGATATTGACAAACTAATAAACGATAAAGAACATTGTTATTCCAAAGCTTATGATATTGTAATTAATGGTTATGAAGCAGGTGGAGGTTCAATTCGTATTCATGATGAGAAAGTTCAAGAGAAAATGTTTGAAGCATTAGAATTAACTGAAGAACAAATTAGGGAAAAATTTGGTTTCTTCGTCGATGCTTTAAAATATGGTACACCACCACATGGCGGGTTAGCTATAGGTCTAGATAGACTTACCATGATCTTAGCGGGAACTGATAATATTAGAGATGTTATTGCATTTCCAAAAACTGCCAGTGCAAGTGATTTGATGTGTGAAGCCCCAAGTATTGTTGATAATGCTCAATTAAAAGAATTAGGTATAAAAGTATCAGAGTAATCTGATATTTTTTAAAATTTTCTGAAAGTTGCACAACAAATCTTCTGAAAATTGCACAACAAAATGTTTGAAAATTGCACAATAATGTGATACAATATTTATTGAAAGGACAGATTAATTTATGAGTTTAACTGAAAAAAACTATAAAAGTCGTTTAATTGATGACAAAATTTCTGAATATTTAAAAATATTTGGTGCCATATCCATTGTTGGACCAAAATGGTGTGGAAAAACTTGGACTGCTCTTAATCATGCAAATAGCGTTACTTTTATGACCGAAAAGTCCGAAAGTGAATTAGCAAAAGTCAATCCTAAATATATTTTTAATGAAGAAAGACCACAATTAATTGATGAATGGCAATTAGTACCAACTATTTGGGATGCTGTAAGACATGAATGTGATAAAGACCACAATAAAGGAAAATTTATTTTAACTGGTTCTACTACATTAACTAAAGAAGAAGAGGAAGAAAATGTATATCACTCAGGCGCAGGTAGAATTGCTTTAATGAATATGTATCCAATGAGTTTATATGAATCTGGAGATTCAACTGGTGATATTTCTATAACTGATATGATTAATGGGACAGCCAATCTTAAACGCATTGGTAAAATAGAATTAGAAAAAATTGCTCAGTTAGTTATTCGGGGAGGTTGGCCTGAAAATATAAATGTAGAAGTTGAAAAACAAGGAATAATGCCTAAAAGTTATATTGATTCTGTTATTTATAAAGATATTAATGAAAGAAAAGATAAAAAGAGAGACCCTCAAAAAATGTTGATGCTTTTAAAATCTTTGTCTAGAAATGAATCTAGTGTAGCTTCAAATGATACTTTAGTTAAAGATATTGAAGAATTTACAGATGATGAGGCTATGAGATCAAGTAGAAACACAGTTGCAGATTATCTAAGTGTATTAGATAGTCTGTATCTTATAGCTAATCAAGAAGCTTTTAGTATAAATTATAGATCATCAAAAAGAATTGGTAAATCACCGAAAAGACATTTAGTTGACCCATCGCTTGCTTGTGCTTGTCTTGATTTAACTGTTTCTAAATTAATGAATGATTTAAATACATTTGGTTTGCTATTTGAATCACTCGTAGAAAGAGATTTAAGAATTTATGGAGAATATTTAGACGCTCATTTATTTCATTTTAGAGATAACACTTCTGGAGATGAAGTTGATGCAATTTTAGAATTTACTGATGGCTCTTATGGGGCATTTGAAATAAAGCTTAGCCATGATGGTATTGATGATGCAAAAAAAAGTTTAACAAAGTTTTATAAAAATGTTTCTAAAAAACCTGCATTTATGTGCATTATTGTAGGCTATTTTGAAGCGGTAATTCAAGACCCAGAAACTGGTATTTATATAATACCAATTACTTCATTAAAGCCA
>CALVKM010000074.1 GCA_944332705.1 uncultured Bacilli bacterium | reverse complement strand
TTCTTGGTCAGATGATCTTCCACAAAGGTCTTCTGCAGCAAGGCATCGCCCGTATACTTCTCGTTGGTCAGCATTTCGACCACATGGTTGCCCGTCCACGTTCCTCCGAAGCGCCGCGGTGTATTGGTCTCTCGAAGCCTTGCCGCGATACGGCTGCTGCCGGCGCCATCCAGATATGCTCTGAACACGTCCCGCACCACGGCGGCTTCGTCCTCGTCGATCACGATCTGTCCGTCCACCGACCGGTAGCCATACAGCAGCATCAGGTTCATGGGCTTCCCCTCGGAGAAATCCTTGCGTATCCGCCATTTGCAGTTGTCGGACACGCTTTTGCTCTCCTCCTGCGCAAAAGAAGCGAGGATGGTGAGCATCAGCTCGCCGTCCCCGCTCATGGAGTGGATATTCTGCTCCTCAAAATAAACGTCAATGCCCAGCGCCTTCAGCTCGCGCACCGTTTCGAGCATGGTCACCGTGTTGCGGGCGAACCGGCTGATGGACTTGGTGAGGATCAGGTCGATCTTTCCCGCCCGGCAATCCGAGAGCATCTGCCGGAATCTGGGCCGGTCGCCCTTTGTGCCGGTGTACGCTTCATCGGCGTACACGCCCGCGTATTCCCAGCCGGGTTGGCGCTGGATATAGGCGCTGTAGTGGCTGATCTGCCTGGAGAGGGAATGCAGCATGGCGTCCTTTCCCGTGGAGACGCGGCAATAGGCCGCCACACGCTTGCGGCGAGGGGTGGGCGCGTCGGGTTTGACCTGCCGGATCTGCATAGGTTGTTGCTTCTGTTCATTCTTCAAGGCGCTTACCTCCTTCCGCGACCATATATCCCTCTTTTGCGGCCGGGAGTCAACCGTGATTTTGATACAAATCGCCCCAGACAGGGGAGAATCTTTCCGCGAGAAACTGTGATAATCTGACGAATTCCCTGCCGGTCACCAGCCCGGCGTTGCGCAGGTCTCTGAGAACCGCCATGGAGGTGCGATACGTCAGCTCGCGTTGAAGCTGCTCATGTGTCAACATGGGCGCGCCCATCCGTTGTTCTGTGCCGTGCATATCGGCCTCCTCACTGCTTTCCAAAGCGGCTGTGGATGTAACAGGCGTGGCTGCAGAACTTCCTGCGCCGGTCATGCCCATACAGCGGCTTCCCGCACCCGGCGCACAGAGCAGGTTTTCCGTCGGCATGCGCCTGCGTGCGCCAGTGGGCGACGCGACAGGCTTCCGAGCAGAACACGCGCTTTTTCCTGCCAGGTATGCGGATGACCGGCGTCCCGCACTGCGGGCATATTGGATTCTCATTTTCAATCGTGATTTCCGGCTTCTGTGGCGCACGGTAGTCCGTGACCGCCGGTTCATCCGCCTCGTCGCGGCGGCAAAAGGATTTGATGGTGCCGACCGGAATATCGAGCAAGGTACTGATGCGCTTATATCCTTCACCCGCGGCTCTGAGCTGTCGGATGTGCCGCTTCTGCTCCTGTGTCATAGCCCCTCCCTTAGCGCCGCTGCTTTCATATGAAAGCAGCGGCGCAACAATCCTGTGTGCTGTTCGTACAGTAAATGCTCAGATCACCTTGCTGTATTCTCCGGAAACCCAACCCACCCGCGCATTGACCACTACGGCGTGCCAGCCGTTGCTGGCGGTGGCCACATAGTCCAGCGTCGTGCCCGGCGCGAGCTGGGTGACGCGCCCGTACTGCGTGCCGTTGCCCACGCGAATGTTGACCTTGCCGCCATCCGATACGATGACCACGTGGGTACCGACGGGCTTTTCTCCTTCGTTTTCTTCTTCGCCATCCTCCGGCTGCGCGGGCTGCTCCGGCGTGTCCTCGTCCTCTGCCTCTATGGCGTCCATGAGCGCGGCGTGGCTCTTTTCGCCATACTTGCCGTCCACCTCGAGCCTCTCATCCTCCTGGAAGGCCCGCACTGCTGCTTCGGTCTCCGCGCCAAAGTCGCCGTCCGCTCCGTACTTCGGCAGGCTGTAGCCCAGCCGCAAAAGATATTCCTGCAGCTGTTTCACATCATTGCCTTCCGTGCCTTTCCTGAGCAGCCGGGAGCCCAGCGCATACTCCGTCTGCGGCGGTTTCACACTGCCGCCCTCGCCGTAATCAATGAACGGCAGGTAGTACCAGTGCGTCCACTTGCGATCCTTCACCCGCGTCTTGACACAGCCATAATTGAAGCCGCGCTCCTCCACGGCGTAGCCGCCGCCCACATAAACGCCCACATGCCCGTCCGAGCGCAGTGCGATGCCGGGAACCTCCGGCAGGCTGTCCATCGTGCCCCAGGCGCAGCCTTTGCCTTTGGCATAGCTGAACATGCTGTTGGCCGACTTATCCGGGCAGTTGTTGGCGCCGTACTTGCTCGAGAAGGTCTTGTCCGTGCCGATACTCTCGACTACGCCCTTGCCGCCGCCCGTCCAGCAGTACCCTTTGATCAGGCCGACGCAATCCGCGCAGACCTTCTTTTTCGCAATGTCGTCCCTGTACCGGCTGGTACGGCTGGAGCCGTAATGCGACGGATACTGCCTCGCCTTGCGAGAGCGCAGGTTTTCGGTGCATTTATACACAACCGTTCCGTACCAGTAAGGCTGGCCGAGCATGGAGAGGCAGAAGGCGACAAAGTGCTCGTTGGTGAACGGGG
>CALVKM010000073.1 GCA_944332705.1 uncultured Bacilli bacterium | reverse complement strand
TAATATCATTATAAGCCTTTGTACCTTCTAATTCTCGAGAATAATATAAATTTTTTATATACGTATTAATTCTTTCTTGTCTTTCTAAAGATAACTGCGAAAATAAAATATCTATTACTTCTTCATCTTCGCTACTGATATCACCATCATCACGCAAATAATCATAAATCGTTTTTTCATAAATCCCTGTTTCTTTATATTTTAAAAACCAAGCCTTTATCTTAACTAAATCATTACTACATAATTTCAAATTATCAAGCACCGTTAAGTAATTGATAAAATAAGTATTTTGTGTAATATAAGCTATTATATTATTATCATTATTAACGCTTTTCTCATATTTATTACCATTTATATTAACACTACCATCATTAAAACAAATGGCTCCAGAGATTATGTTTAAAAGAGTTGTTTTGCCACTACCGCTCTTGCCAAATAGTACATATAAACCATTTTCTAAAAAGTCATAAGAAAAATCTTTTATAACATAATTTTCATCATATTTTTTACTAATATTATCTAAACTTATTAAAACTTTATTCATTTATTAAACCTTTCTTATTTTATTCATATGGATCATCAAATTTTTCAATTATATTAAATAATCTAATGTATACATCATCATCTAAATTAAATACATCTCTAATATTTACTTCTTGATTTTCTACAATGTAATCTTCAATTTTTTTGAAATTTTCATATATTTCTTTTTGTTCATTTGTAGCACTACTATCTTCAATTAAATCACTTAAATAAGTTCCATCACTATATAATAAATCTATTCTAATTGCTCCAACACCTCTTCTTAAATGCATAACTCCGATATTATATTTATAGCCATCTTTATAATCTTCGCCATCTTCATCACTATTAATACTACAACCTTTTAAATTAAATTTAGTTATTGTTTTATCATATTCTGAATTATAAGTTTTATTATATAAATCAACTATAAATTTTTTATCAAAATGATATAAATCTAAGTCATCTAAGTCATTTATATCAATTGCTCTTCCAAATTGCATTTCATCAAAATAATCATCTATCATATCACTTTCTTCTGATTCGGTTACTCCATTAATACTTTTTTGAGAATGAGTAATTGATGGATAAGAATCTGGATTATCTACATCTTCATAACTAGGGACCTCACCAAAATCGGAATATTTTAAATTACACCCAATAAGAAAATTGTTTTTATCTTCTTCACCATCCATATGGGTAATTAACCATTGATAATACCAACCATTTTCTCCTTCAATTATACCGATTTTTTCGGCATATCTTTTCCATGCATCAGGGTCTAATACTTGCTCATTAGCTGAATCATTTTCATTATTATTTGGTGTATCTTCTGGCTTATTTACAAACCAAATGATAGAACCCCCTAGAACGAGTAAAATAACAAATCCTAAAATAATATAATTTCTTTTCATAAGAACACCACCTTTATGTGTATACTATATCAATAAATTATAACTTAGTAAAGCAATAATTACTTGCTAAATTATATTTATTCATATGGATCATCAAACTTTTCAATTATATTATAAAGTCTAATATACACATCGTCATCTAAATTAAATACATCTCAAATATTTACCTCTTGATTTTCTATAATATAATCTTCAATTTTTTTGAAATTTTCATATATTTCTTTTTGTTTATTTGTAGCTTTGCCATCTTCAACTAAATCACTTAAATATGTTCCATCACTATATAATAAATCTATTCTAATTACACCAATACCTCTTCTTAAATGCATTACTCCGATATTATATTTATAACCATCTTGTTCTTTGTCACTTTCAATACTGCAACCCGATAAATTAAATTTAGTTACTGTTTTATCAAAGTCAGTATTGTAAGAATTATTAAATAATTCTACTATAAATTCTTTATCAAAATTATTGAGCTCTAAGCCTTCTAAATCTTCAACAGTTATTTCTCTTCTAAATTGTTTTTCATCAAAAAAATCATCTATAATTTCGACTTCTTCTGCTTCGGTTACTCCATTAATACTTTTTTGAGAAGCCGTCAAACGTGGAATCGATGGCCATTTATCAATTACTTCACCATCTTCCGAATAAACTGGAACATAATAATCATCTAATTCAGAGTATTTCAAATTACATCCACTAAAGAAATTGTTTGTATCATCTTCTCCATTATTATATGTAGTAGTCAAAAATTGATAATACCAACCATCTTTTCCTTTGATAATACCAATTCTTTCAGCATAACTTTTAATTGCATCTTGATTTTCTTCAAAAAAATCATTTTCATTTTTATTTTCTTCTGGTCTATTTGTTAGCCAAATGATAGAACCTCCTAGAACGAGTAAAAGAACAAATCCTAATATAATATAATTTCTTTTCATACATTGTAATTCCTTTCATTCCATCTATAATTAAATGCTTATATATCAAACTTTAATACATGAAGTTCTAAGGACAATATGCCCTTAGAACAATAAACAAATTAATCAACTGCATATTGATAGTTATACAATTCACCATTAGTTGCTGCAGTATCACCAGCAATTGGTGAAATGTATAGTGTATGATACAATTCAACAGTTGGATCAGTACCACTATCTATAGCTGTTGCTTGATTAGTATGAGACAGAGTTACTTTATTTAATTCTCTTCCGTTTAATGTTAGAGTGTATGTTTTTACTAAGTCGTCAGCATTGGGATATACATCATCTTCGTACATTTTTATTGTACCAGTACGATTACTATCAGCCACACAAACACCATCACGTAGCCATCCTTTATCAGAAGTTATTATAAAATAAGTTCTATCGCCACGAACATATCCATAATTTGTTGTTGAGATAGTTAAAACATCTGATGTTGTTGTTTTTCCAGAAAACGCCTCTGGTCCTTTTGTTGAAGCTGTATAATTTCTTGCAAATACGCTTGGTATTAAAGCAAAACATACACCAATAAGTAACATACTTATCACTATTTTTTTCTTCACTATCCTTGCTCCTTTCTTAATATTTAACATCTATGTAGTAATTAGTGCCCTAATTACCAATGACAGTTAGCTACTCTGCCATATGTTACAACTTAATGTATCTATACATTGATAGATACTCCCCCCATACCATCAAAATAATCTTCAACAGAGCTATCAAAATCTAATACTCCTCCATATCCATTTGCGGATATAGTATACCTTTGTGATTGAGATAATGATATATCTCTTTGAGAATGTTGATAGGTACCATATACTGTACCATTATTTACATCCTTAAAATAATTAATGTTAAGTGATAAACTGTAATTTGATGCTCCATTAACCAAATTCATTGATACACCAAAGCCGTTGGAAAACAATTTAACATTGTCTGAATTATTATAGTAATATATTTTTGATACATTATTGTTTAACGAATAACTTTGACTACCATTTATTGAATCATAGTCGAATGTAACCCCTACACCTCGAAGGGCAATTACATCAAATGATCTTACTGCTGGATTTTTCTTCCACTCTACAGTTAAATTTATTTTGTTATCATTATTTTTTATTATAATTCTTTTATATTCGGTTTCATGATTAGTAGAAAATAACGATATTCCATTTACATTGTCATATTCTTCTTGCGTAATTTCTTTAATATAACTAATATTATTTATTTTATCTATTACGGTTTTATAATACTTTACTTCTATGTTTTCTGATGCTTTTACAACAGTTGGAATAACCAATAATACTAAAATTATAAATAAATACTTTTTCATAAATAATCAAACCTCTTTTCTGACTAAACTATATCATTAAATATCTATTTAGTAAAGCAAAAAAATTTGACATTAGCATATTTTTAATGTCAAATTTCCTTTACTTTTCAATGGTTTTTAGTTCTTTTTCTACTATTTGCAAATATTTTTCGTAATTATCACAATTTCCTTCAGCACATACTAATTTTTCATCTTGATTATAGTAATAATCAAATATTTCAGTATATTTGGAAACATTATAATCATATACCGAAACATTTATAGAATTATCATCTACATAATATTGTATATCTATGATTTCTTCAAAATTATCCATACTATACCATAAGGAATTATCTAACAAACTATACACATATCCCCCATTTTCAATCTTTTTTTCATAACTCCAATTACCACTATAAGTATATCCATTATTGACTAAAGAATCAATTGATATATATTTAGCTTGTTTATTTGTGCTAATTTCTTCACTATCATTATTACCACCAATAGAATGATGTTTTAAATAAAGCCAAATATCATTTTCCATTATTTCTTCTTTTTTAAATTTAAAAGTTTCTGTATTTATTTCATTATCTATAATATAAGATATATCTAAATATAAGTTATCTATATTAGTATCAAAATCATCAAAATATTCATTATATCCGTATTCTTCATTAATAACTATATCATCACTATAAAATGTAGCTAATATTAAGTTTTCTTTGTCATTATCTTTATAATATATTCTTATATAATATTCACTATCTTCATTTAGATTTTCGCTATTTACTTTGATTGTTCCTAAACTAAAATAATTATTAACTTTAGATAATATTAATATACCATTATTGATACTATAATTATCACTTTCTAGTGATAATTTATATACCTTAAATTTGTTACTATTAAATATTAATAGTAATAATAGTATTATAACTAGAAAAAATATTATAAGTCCTATAATTAGAAAAATAGATTTTCTTTTAGTCTTTTTCTTTTCATTAGCAAAATATTCTTTTAATTCATCATTGCTTGTAATAAACTTATTAAAATTAATATTTAACTCTTCACATAGTTTAAACATTAAAGTGGCACTTGGCTCAGTTTTTCCTGATTCCCATGAACTTACAGTTTGTCTTGAAACATGCAAGCGACTCGCAAGTTCATCTTGAGAAACATGTTGTTTTCGTCTTTCTTCAATTATTAAGTTTCCTAAATTACTCAAAATAATCATCCCCTGAATATATTATAATATAATTTGGTAGTTAATTAAAGGGAAAAATAAATTAGCTAGTGTCTTAGCTAATTTATTTTTCTCAATATTAATTCCTCAGAAACCCTGCTATAACTAAT
>CALVKM010000072.1 GCA_944332705.1 uncultured Bacilli bacterium | reverse complement strand
GCCGCTGTCTGTGTGCTCGATCCAGATCAGGGGCATGGGGCTCTCCCCCTGCCCGTAGCGGCGGATGGCGGCAAGCAGGCCCTCGTAGTTCCAGCGGTTGCCGTCCATCTCCTCCTGGAAGGCGGACAGATACTGCATCAGGTGGCACATCTGAATGAATTCCGCCGCCGAGCGGTTCTGGAACTGCTCGGCCATATTCTGCTGGGCAAGGACGGTCACATCGTCCCCGCCCTGGTCCAGAAGATCGAAGCCGTCCAGATGGTAGGCGTCGCTCCAGTAGTTGGCCAGGGAGACGGACAGGGCCATGCCGAAGCAGAAACCGCCCTTTCCGGGCTCGGTCCCCTTGCCGATCAGCTGGTCCGCCTTGTTGTCGTACCACCAGCCGCTGCTCTCGTCCCCGCCCAGAAGCTCATAGAGCAGATCCCGGCTCACAGGCTGGAAGTCGTCAGTGGAGAAGTTGTCAGCGGCCCACTTCTGGAAGTAGGTCCGGCACCGGATGCTGTCCAGGACCCGCCCTTGGGGATCCAGAAGCTGGATGTCCGCCAGGGTGTTGGGCGGGAAGAAGGCCCCCTCCCCGGGGGAAAAGACGGCATAGAGCTCCTGCAGCTCAGGGACATAGCTGACATCGCCGCCCTCGGCCAGGAGCTGCCCATCCTCGGCGCCCGTCAGGCGGACACGGCCGGTAAACACGCCGTCGCTGTCCAGATAGGCCTCCGGCAGGCCGGACTCCAGGGTCAGAGTGACATAGGAGGGGCCCGTCAGGGGCAGCATGTTTACCCCGGTCCCCGAAAGCGCGGAAATGGCCAGATCCTGAATGAGCACCGAGGTGCGCACAATGGAAAGACCGGTCTCGTCGCAGCCGCTCTCCACGCCGTCAAATACCATTTTCACCGTGTAGGTATACTCGGTGCCCTCGGTCACATCCTGGTCGAGATAGACCTGGGTGTTGATCCCGGAGACCTGGGCGATCTGGGTATAGTCGCTCCCCCCGCCGGTTTTGCGCAGGATGAGGTAGGACACCTCCACCCCGGGGACCTCAGGCAGAGACATGCCGGAGTTCCAGGAGAGCTCGATGCCCTCCAGCTGGTTCTCCACGCTCCACAACACAGGGGCGAGGGAGGTGGTCTCTCCGCCGCCCGGCTCCTGGGGGAGCTGGCGCAGGATGGACAGGCCGTCCGGGTCATAGTCCCCCGCCTGATCTGCGTAATAGGCCCGGACCGTGTAGGTATAGGTGACGCCCTCCTCCGCCGAAGGGTCCAGATAGGAATGGCTGTCACCCGCGCCGGCCAGAAGCTGGAAGTCCCCGCCCTCGGTCTTGCGCAGGACCTGATAGCCGTCCACCGTGAACTGGATGTCCATGGGCGCCAGGGGCAGGGACCAGGAGACCAGAACTCCGTCGGTCTCGTTTTCCGCGCTGAACAGGACGGGGACCGGGATCTGTTCCGTGACCTCCACCTCGGGGCCGGTGGACTGATAATAGATGGTGGACTGGCTGAAGGGGGAGGCGTCGCTTCCGGAGATCTGCTCCCACTCCTCCTCACTGCCGGCATAGTAGTAGGCGCGCTCATCGTAATTCGTGCCCCCAAAGGCGTTCTCTCCTATGGACATCAGGGAGGCGGGGAGGACCACCGTGTTCATTGCATCGCAATGGTTAAACGCCTCATACCCGATCTCTTCCAGCCCCTCCGGGAGGCGGATCTCCTGCAGACTGCCGTCCCCCCAAAAAACTTGGTCACCGATTTTTTTCAGCGTGCTTGGGAATTCCACCAGCTTCAAACTGTCGCAGCTTAAGAAGGTGTGATCCTTCAGTTCGGTAATGCCCTCGGGCAGACGGAGGTATTCCAGAGCATCACAGGCGTCAAAAGCGCTGACGCCCAATTCTGTCATTTGTGCCGGAAGGTGAACGCTGCGCAGCCCGGAGCAGGCATAAAAAACCTTGTCTCCCATTGAGGTGACGCTGTCCGGAACAAAAATCGTTTTTAATTGATGGCACTGGGCAAAGGCACCGTCCTCAATAGTGGTCACACTGTCCGGGATCTCCACGCTTACCAGGTTGGAACAGAAGGCGACCACACCGCTGGGGATCACCTGCAGGCCCGCCGGGAATTTGATATGGGTCAGGCCGCTGCCGTGAAAGGCATCGCTTTCAATGGTGGTGATCCGGTCAGACAGCTCCAGCTCGGTCAGGCTGCTGCAATCATAAAAGGCGCGCGCCCCTATTTTCGTGACGCCTTCCGGGATCACAAAGTCGACCAGGGAGCGGCAGTTGTAAAAGGTATCCTTTGGGATCTCCGTCAGAGCTTGGGGAAGGGGGGCATGGGAGAGCGCGTAGCACTTATAGAAAATGCCCACGCCCAGCTCGGTCACACTGTCCGGGATGGAGATGCTCTCCAGGGCGGGACATTTTGAAAAGGCGTACTCTCCGATGTAGGTGATGCCGTCCTCAATGATCACGCGGCGGATGAACGGCATATAATCGACGCCATCGCAGGACCAGTTTATTGTGAAAAGCGACATATCCTCCATCCGTCCCGAGCCGGAAATGCGCAGGACATAGTCGGCGTCTATGCTCCAGGTCACGTCGGTGCCCGCTGTACCGGTGCCCAGGATCTCGGTTCCGCTCTCCCCGGTTTCTGAGATGGGAGCCTCTTCCTGATAGGTGGCGCTCTCTTCCGCTGCCGCTTCCGGCACCAGCCCGCCCAGAGGGCTGCACAGGCCAAGAAGCAGGGCCAGCGTGGTCAGGATGCTCCAGGTGCGTTGTGCTGCGTTTCTCATGTTCCTCTCTCCTTTTTTCATGCTTCGCAGTACCTCCCCAGCTCCTCCAAGGCGGCCGCCG
>CALVKM010000071.1 GCA_944332705.1 uncultured Bacilli bacterium | reverse complement strand
TTTTCTAAAAATTGCCATACTTTTATTTGAAATGGTGTTCCTCTAAATTTAATGGGTATTTTAAAGTTAGGATTTTTTCCTGCAAAATAAATATCTAACCATTTTTTAGTTTCATCAAAAATTTTTAAATCAGTTATAATACTAGGAATATGTTCATCAAAATATAATCCCATTAAATATACTCCATCGCTTTCTAAAACAATATTTCCAATACTTGATAAATAAACATTATAATACATAATTACCTCAATCTAAATGTCTTCGGTGCTAATTTATAAACTAAAATTAGTGATACCAAAGAATAAATAATAGCAAAAGCAATCATAATTATACCAAAAGTTAATGATGAAACTTCTATATCAGATATATAGTAACAAACCCAATAAGTAATAAGACTAGCAATAGTAAACGAAGCACTTTTCATCTCCATTCCAATATTATAAGGTTGAAGCAAATAATAAAGAACTAAATTATGTACCGAGAAAAATATTGACATCGATAATATTGAGAAGAATATTACGGCGTATGTAATTAGTGATGCACCACCACTTACAAAAAGAATAATAGAAATCATTAAACTAAGAGTTAACGCCGGTATTAAGTTTAGTATTATTAAAGTTTTTAATCTTTCTCTAAATAAAGAAAGTAAAGTTTGGGGTTGCCTAAAAAAGCGATAACTAAGCATTGAATGATCACAATTCATAAACATAGCATTAGTAACTGCTTTGCCGGTATTAATAAAATACATTAAAAGTAAAACAAAAGGTAAGTAATTTAAAATAATTTTATTAGCAACACCTTTAAATTCTGGGAAAATATAAAGTAAAACAATTAAAATAAGACCAATAATAAATATACCTGTTGTTGTTTTTTTAGCACTTTTAAGTAATATTTTACTATGTCTTTTAACAAACAAATCATGAAAATATTGAAAACCGGATTTTTCACTAGTAATACTTGTATCTACACTAATTTGTTTTAAGTTAGTACTTATTTGAGCATCTCTTTGTATAGCAAAATTATCCAAAAATACATTATCTTTATTTAATAACTTTTTATATAATTTAGCATAATTTGGATAAGTAATAACTTTTTTAATAGATATTATTCCAAGTATAAAGATAATACTTGCAAAAATCCAAAATACATATTCCGGCATAATTAAATCAAAATAAGGCAACCCATAAGCAAGGCCTAAAAAGAGGATTATCAATAAACAATATAAAAGCCATGATTCTGGTTTATTTTCATTAATTACTTTACCACTTTTCTTCATGCGATAAAAATAAAAGTTAACGGCAATAAATTTAAACATTACCATTAAAGTAACCAATAAACCTGCATAATACCAAGGAATAGATGTAAGAAGAAGTAAAGCTACTAGTTCCCCAATAAATATGCCTCCGATGAAAAATAGAAAAGCTCCAATTGTATGTGAGTAAGCATCCATCCTCATTAAAACAAGCATATAATATTTATCTTTAGTAGGATTAAATATTTCGGTATTAATAAAACTACCAAGGATTGCTAAAAAAATAAATATTTGCATTAATTCTAAATAATTTGCTTCCGTATTAAATGGAAATATTAAAAAGAAATAAATATACAATAATTTATAACCAAATATTTTAATAATATTATAAATTATACTAATTATAATACTTATTATTTTGAATATTTTATATTTATAAAATTCACTTGGAATAAGTTTTCCTATTAAAGGAATTCTTGATATATTATAAATAAGTTCATTAACAATATAAGCATTTTTCACCCTAAATGATATTAAAAAATTATTCAGCATCTTCTTCACCTTTTAAGACATTAATAATTTTTTCTTTAAATTTAGCATTATTAAGATTGCTTTTACTAACACGCTCAAGCGTTCCATTATTAAGTACTACTATTTCATCACATAAATCCAAAGCCAATTCTAAAATATGTGTTGAAAATATTAAAATGCGATTTTCTTTAGTTTTCTTAAGTAGCTCTTTCATTTCTTCAGCAACAACTACATCAAAACTAGTGAGTGGTTCATCTAATAGTAAAATACTAGGGTTAGCAATAATATTTACTAACATTTGCATTTTATTTTTCATTCCATGAGAATAATCTTTCATAAGTTTATATCTATCACTTACATCAAGTTTAATTAAATCAAAATATTCATCAATACTTTTTAAATCAGTTATTTTATCTTTATTAATATCAATAAAAAATTTCAAAAATTCTCTACCTGTTAAAAACTCTGGAACAACAGGAGTAGATAAAACATAACCAATATCACTAGCTTCAACCTTACGGTTTTCTTTATCTTCTATAAAAAAGGAACCATTATCAATTTCTAAATCTTCATTCAAGCAGTTAAAAAGAGTCGTTTTTCCTGCACCATTACGACCGAGTAGTCCATAAATTTTACCACTTTCAAATTCAAAGTTAATATCTTTTAAGACCTCTTTGGTCCCAAATTTCTTTTCTAAATTTTTAATTACCAATTTCATATAAACATCACTTGTTTAGTATACCATATTTTAGCTAAAAGAAAAAGAGATTATATTTCTACAATCTCATATTCACGACTTCCAATACCTTCTTCCTCTGCTGCTTCAACAGT
>CALVKM010000070.1 GCA_944332705.1 uncultured Bacilli bacterium | reverse complement strand
TACCACATTATCGGTCCCTGAAATTTTGATGGCAAATTGGAATAAATGTTACATATCTATTATAACTGCACAATTTTTTTTAAAAAAATTAGCAGTTATATATTGACAAGTGCTAAGCATAATATTATAATGTATTTAGCACTGTTGGAAATGGAGTGCTAAAAGAAGGATGTTTATGGACGCAAGAAGAAATGATATATTAAAAGAAATCGTCGAGACATTTATTAAAACAGCGAAACCTGTTGGTTCTAAAGCATTGTGTGATAAGTTTAATTTGTCAAGTGCAACAATACGTAATGAAATGGCAGTTTTAGAAGAACTGGGATATTTAGAAAAAAACCATGTCTCTTCAGGTAGGGTTCCTAGTGAATCTGGATATCGCTATTATGTAGAACATTTAATGGAAGCAGAAAAAATAACAGGTAGTGATATGTTAAAATTGCAAAAAATATTTGCAAGTGGTGAGTTAGAATTAAGTGATGCTATTAATAAGTGTATGGAAATAATTAGTGATATAACTAACTATACCAGTGTAGTTTTGGGAAAAAATAGCAAAGATAATAATTTGTTACAAGTAAGCATTATAGCTATTAATCCTACTCAAGTAGTAGCTGTTGTATGTACTGATAAAGGTAATGTTGAAAATAAGATGTTTAATATTGGTGATAATATCAATATTAATGAGCTTATTAAAACTAGTGAAATTATCAATAAAATGCTTGCGGGAACACCAATAGATGAAGTAAGTATTCGATTAGAAAATGATGTTAAACCAATAATAAAAAGGCAAATTAAGCAATATGAAACAGTATACAATATTTTCTATGATGCTTTTAATGATTTTGTTGCTGGCAGTAGTATTCATATTGCTGGTCGTAATAACATCTTCAACCAGCCGGAATACAATGATATTTCTGAACTGAAAAGACTTGCTAATAAATTAGATGATACAGCTCTAATTGAAAAAGTTGCGGAAAATGATACAGATGAAAATGAAATCAAAATATTTATTGGTGATGAATCTGAGTTTGATCCAAATGTCACCATTATTAGAAAGAAATATCATATAAATGGTGAAGAAGGCACAATTGCTGTTATAGGACCAAAAAGAATGGACTATCAGAGAATTGTCAGTTTACTTGAGTATATCGATGAAAAATTAGATAGTAGAAAGGATGAAAATGGAAAATAAAGAAGAAATGTTTGAAGAAAAAAAGGAATCTGTTAAAAATGAAAAAATCAAAGTAAAGGGTATTAAAGAAAAGAAAGATAATAAAATAAAGAAAAATAATAAAGATAAAGAAAAAATTAAAAAACTAGAAAAAGAAAAAAGTGAACTCAACGATAAAGTATTAAGACTTAGTGCCGAAATGCAAAATATGCGTCGTAGATATGATGAAGAAATAAATAAAATATGTAAGTATGATGGTGAAGAATTAGTCATTAAATTACTTACAATAGTTGATAACTTTGAGCGAGCTATAAAATTAGATGATCGTGATTTATCTGATGAATTATCTAAGTTCTTAAGTGGTTTTAAAATGATTTATACTAATTTGATAAATATTTTAGAATCAATGGATGTCAAAGTTATTGATTGTGATGGTTTAGAATTTGATCCAACTAAAATGGAAGCAGTTCTAACAGAAAAAGATGAAAATTTACCGGCGAACGTAGTTATAGAGGTATTACAAAAAGGATATACTTATAAAGATAAAGTAATCCGTGTAGCTATGGTTAAGGTAAATGAATAAAATTAAAAGGAAGGATGATTAAATTATGAGTAAAATTATAGGTATTGACTTAGGAACTACAAACTCATGTGTTGCAGTTCTAGAAGGGGGAGAACCAAAGGTTATTCCTAATGCTGAAGGAAATCGTACAACTCCATCAGTAGTAGCCTTTAAAGGCGATGAAGAATTAGTTGGAGAAGTTGCTAAAAGACAAGCGGTAACTAATGTTAAAAATACAATTTCTTCAATTAAAAGAAAAATGGGTACTAATGAAAAAGTAGAAGCAAATGGTAAGAAATGGACACCAGAAGAAATTAGTGCTAAGATTCTTGCTAAACTTAAAAAAGATGCGGAAAGCTATTTAGGAGAAAAAGTAACAAAGGCTGTTATTACAGTTCCAGCATACTTTAATGATGCTGAACGTCAAGCTACTAAAAATGCTGGTAAGATAGCTGGACTTGAAGTAGAAAGAATAATTAACGAACCAACTGCTGCAGCACTAGCATATGGTCTTGATAAACAAGATAAATTACAAACTATTTTAGTATATGACCTTGGTGGTGGTACATTCGATGTATCTATACTAGAACTAGGTGATGGTGTATTTGAAGTTAAAGCTACAAGTGGTAATAACCATCTTGGTGGTGATGACTTTGATGAAAGAATCGTTAACTATTTAGTTGATGAATTCAAGAAAGAAAATGGTATTGATTTATCTAAAGATAAGATGGCACTACAAAGAATTAAAGATGCTGCCGAAAAAGCTAAAAAAGACTTATCTGGTATGACTACAGCTCAAATTAGTTTACCATTCATTGCTCAAAATGATGATGGCCCAGTTCATTTAGATATGAATTTAACTAAAGCTAAATTTGAAGACTTATGTCGTGACTTATTTGATTCAACACTAAAACCTGTTAAAGATGCTTTAAAGGAAGCTAAATTAAAAGCTAGTGATATTGATAAAGTAATATTAGTTGGTGGATCAACTCGTATTCCATATATTCAAGAACTAGTTAAGAAGGAACTCGGTCAAGAACCAAATAAGAGTGTTAACCCAGATGAAGTTGTTGCTATGGGTGCTGCAATTCAAGGTGGAGTTTTAACTGGTGAAGTTGATGATATTGTCTTACTAGATGTTACACCACTTTCACTTGGTATTGAAACGCTTGGTAATGTAATGACTGTCTTAATTCCAAGAAATACAACAATTCCAACAAGTAAATCTCAAGTATTTTCTACTGCTGTAGATAACCAACCTGCTGTTGATATTCATGTATTACAAGGTGAAAGACCAATGGCTAGTGATAACAAAACCCTTGGAAACTTCCAACTTACAAATATCCCACCAGCAAGAAGAGGGGTACCTCAAATCGAAGTTAAATTTGATATCGATGCTAATGGTATTGTTAATGTAACTGCTAAAGATTTAGGTACAAATAAAGAACAATCAAT
>CALVKM010000069.1 GCA_944332705.1 uncultured Bacilli bacterium | reverse complement strand
ACTTCTTTTAACCATGGATAATCTTTACATAATTCTGGTATTTCCTTTATTTGTTCATAACAAGTTTTTGAAATACCTGTTTTTTTATATTCATTTATTCGTTCTTCTAAAAAATGATTATATATAAATCTAGAACAACCAATAGTTTGATTGATTAACTTTTTTTGTTCATCACTTGGATATAATCTAAATTGATAACCTTTTAAAATAGTAGTCATACCAAATTTCCTCCTTGTAAATCAATTGTATCAAACTGTTGTTTGAATGTCAATGGTTTTATTTAAAAAAGTATAACTTTCCTATTAAATAAAAAATCGAGTAGAGAAAAGTAAATAGTTTTATTTACTTTGTCCCTCTCACACCACCGTACATGCCGTTCGGCATACGGCGGTTCAGTTTATATTAATATGTACTTTTAAGTAATGGTCTAGTGGTAACACTAGACCTTTTTGTTTTAATCTATCATTTGATATTGCTTTATGTATTATTATAGACATACTACTTCTCCAGTAGCTTTTTCTTGTATATGCACATGCTTTTGCATTATCTTTATCTATACCCAAAATTTGCAAACATTTCATTCTATGCTTGTAAGTCTTCCACTGTTTCCATGCACCGGATTCTTCTATTTAATCGACCAGTTACTTTATCCATTGCCCATTTCATATCTGCAATTCTAAAATAGTTTATCCAACCTCTTATTACATAGTTTAGCAATTTTATTCTATCATTTAATGATATGCTCCAACTTCTTTTAGTTAGTTGCTTTAATTTTCTTTCAAATTTTTGAATAGACTTAAGATGTGGTTTTGGTTTCCATATTCCACTTTTGTTTTGATAAAATCCATAACCTAAATATTTAATTCCTTTAGGTCTATCAACTTTGCTCTTGGTAGCATTAACCTTTAAACCTAATTTCTTTTCAATGAATTTTACTATACTATCCATTACTCTGTTCGCTGCTTTTTCACTTTTAACCATAATTATACAATCATCTGCATATCTAACGAACTTTAGTCCTCTTTTATCGTGTTCTTTATCAAGTTCATTTAACATTATGTTAGATAGTAGTGGCGATAGATTTCCACCTTGTGGTGTACCAACTTTCGTTGGTGCAACAACACCATTTTCCATTACTCCACTTACTAGAAATTTCCTTATTAAAGATACTAAATCACCATCATGCACAGTTTTCATTATAATGCTTATTAACTTATCGTGACATACTGTATCAAAGAACTTCTCTAAATCGATATCTACCACCCAATCACATCCATCGTTATAGAATTCTAACGCTTTCCTTATAGCCATTTCACAAGAACGTTTAGGACGAAAACCGTAGCTTGTTTCACTAAATTGTTCTTCATATATCGGTGTTATTACTTGCACTATTGCTTGTTGTATTACCCTATCTATTGCTGTTGGTATTCCTAGTGCTCTTTTATCACCATTATCTTTAGGAATATATACTCTTCTAACTGGACTTGGCTTGTATTTCCTGTTTCTGATTTGTTCTTTGATTTCATTTAGGTGATATTTTAGATATTCTTCTAATTCATCAACCGTAACTCCATCTATTCCACTTGCTCCCTTGTTGCTATATACTTTCTTGTACGCTTCATAGATATTATCACCTGATAGTACTTTTTCTAGCAATTCCATATTTGTCCTTTTCTTTCTAATTTCAACATTAGCTATCAGTATCTTTTAGAAGTTCTTTTCAAAGATTACGTCTTTTACTTTCTTCCTTATTCATTCTGATTTATAGCTAACATAATTTCAGTATACTTAGACACTATAAACCGTTCGGTCCTTCCTAATTTTACTAGTACTACGACCTCTGCTGATTTCTCATGACTAACCTTTTTCGACCACTACTTTTCTTGTACTCCTCGTCGTTTCCCTAGTAGTGTCCATGAGACCTCCCGCGGTAAGACATATAGCTTTCCTCGTTTACTCACTTGATTTACTGCATAAAGTTACGAGTATCTTTTGGACTTTAGTTTGTGTTGCAACCTCATCCGTTTATACAGCCTTTGTATCAAGTTTCTGTACGTTGAGCCACGATTTTGTTCCATACTTCCTTCAGCCCCAACCTCACGATTGATGCGTTGTACTTCTCTAACACTTCGTCGATACCTACGCGTGTAAGGGACTTTCACCCTCTAGTTATATGCCATGCACGGCGCACAACAAATTCAGATATTATCTGAATATATTCATGAATCATATTGTATTTCCGAAAATGAATTTTTAAATTTTTATCGAAAAAGTGTTGACCCAAAGCAAATAGTGTGATATTATTATATTGGTTGGAACCCATAAACCTTTCGAAGATTTGGGCCGTTATGGAAATCTATTGATTTTCGTGGATATCAGTTGAAAAAGTACTGGTATGTAAAAGAACTTAAGTTTTTGCCTTAAGTTCTTTTATTTTTCTATAAATATTTTTTAAATGCTTTAAATTCTGGTGCATCTTCTAGATTAGTTTCTGCAAGTTCTTGAAGTAATTTCTTTTGTTTTCTATCTAGTTTAGTTGGAGTGATAATATTTATTACTGCATACATATTACCACGAGTTAAACTATTTGGTGTTTTTATTCCTTTACCCTTTAGTTTTAATTTAGTATAATTTTGGGTTCCTGGTTTAATTTCTAGAATTACATTACCATTAAGAGTTGGTATTTCTTTTTTAGCACCAAGGATAGCATCAGTAATAGTTACTGGAACTTCAAGATAGATATCTGCTCCATCTCTTTCAAATAATGGATGTTCTTTAATTTTAAATTCGATGAATACATCACCATTTGCTCCACCGTTTACACCAGCATTACCTTTACCAGAGAGGCGAAGTTGAAATCCTTCATCAACACCTTCAGGAATTGTAACAGTTAAAGTTTTAGTTTTCTCAACTACCCCTTTACCACGACATTCATCACATATTTCACTATAGCTTTTTCCACGACCTTTACAATCTGGACAAGTTTTTTGCGTTTGCATGTAACCAAATATTGTTTGTTGTTGTTCTAATATTCTACCACTACCACCACAAGTTTTACAAGTAGATTCATTGAATCCCCCTTTACCATGACATTTAGAGCATTCTTGAGTCAAATTAATTTTAACATCTTTTTCACAGCCGAAGGCCGCTTCTTCAAAAGAGAGGTTTAGGACAACTCGAATGTCTTTTCCTTTGCTAGCACGAGATGAGTTACCTCCACGACTTCTACTTCCAAAACCAAAGCCAAAGCCACCAAAAAGATCTCCTAAAATATCATCAAGGTCGATATCAACACCAGAGAAACCTCCAAAGCCAGAGCCACCGGCACCTCCACCGTTTTGGAAGGCCGCATGACCAAACTGATCATATTGTTTTCTCTTATTAGGGTCGGATAAAACTGCATAAGCTTCGCCAATTTCTTTGAACTTTTCTTCAGCACCAGGTTCTTTATTAATATCTGGGTGATACTGTTTAGCTAGTTTACGAAAAGCTCTTTTTATTTCTTCATCAGTAGCATTTTTACTAACACCCAAGACTTCGTAATAATCTTTTTTATTCATTACTCTTCACCTTCCCCATTACTAATTTTTCTAATTCTTCTAATTTTTCTTTAAATAGGCCAAAAGCATTTTTAATAAATTTCTTATCTGTTAAATCTATATTACATTTCTTTAGTATTTCAAGTGGATAATTGCTACCACCAGAAGATAAGAACTCTAAATAATTTTTCTTCATTTCTTCATCACCATTTAAAATAGATGTAGCAATTGATAAAGCAACGATTAAACCAGTTGCATATTTATATACATAAAATGGTGTATAAAAATGCGGAATTCTCGCCCATTCATATTTAATAGCTTCATCAACTACAATACTTTTACCAAAGTATTCTTTATTTAAATCATAATACATATCACATAAGATATCAGCTGTTAGAGTTTCTTTGTTTTCATACATTTCATATGCCTTTGTTTCAAATTCTGCAAACATCACTTGACGAAATATCGTAGTTCTTACTTTATCTAGAAACGAAGATAAATAATAGATTTTTTCTTCATCACTTTGGGCATTCTTAGAAAAATAATCATCAATTAATACTTCATTAACAGTTGAAGCAATTTCAGCTAGGAAAATTGGATAACCTGCATTATTATAGTCATTTTCTTTATCACTATAATAAGAGTGCATTGCATGACCAAGTTCATGAGCCATAGTTGATACGGAATCAAAGTTGTTTTCATAATTTAGAGATACATAAGGATGAAACCCATAAGCTCCCCATTGATATGCTCCACTCCTTTTATATAAATTAGGATAAACATCTATCCAACCATCAGTAAAACTTTTAGATAAATCATTAATATATTTATCTCCAAGAGGTTTTAAGGCATCAAGAACATATTTAACTCCTTCTTCATAAGGAATATTTTGATTATCATTTTCACCTAAATCAACATAGACATCATATAAATGAGCCCTATATCCTAAATATTTAGAACGAACTTTCATATATTTATGTAATAATGGAATAAAACGATGAATATCTTCAATAAATTCTTTATAAAATTCGACACTTATATTATCGGCATATAAACTTGATTCAAGATAAGAATTATAACCTCTTACTTTACTATTAAATGTATTTTCTTTAATTGATCCAATATAACACTGTGCAATAGTATTAATAAACTTACCAAAGAAATCATACATATTTTTAAAGGCATTCTTTCTGACATTTCTATCTTTACTACTACAATATTTTATATAATTAGAATTGTTAAGTTTAACCTTTTTACCGGATTCATCTTTAATATAACCTAGGTCAATATCAACATTATCTATTGCAGAAAATACACTTTCTCCTGTGCCTAAAGAATTATTAGCTAAAGCTACTATTTTTTCTTCTTTTTCACTTAAAGTATATTTCTTATATCTAAAAATCTTTTCTAAAGTAAAAGCATACTTTTCTAACTCTTTATTTTCTTTAATATACTCTTTGATAGTTTCATAATCAAAATTTAATAATAATGGTCTTATAAATGATAATTTTATATTCATTTCTTCTAATAATTTATCAGCACTATCTTTATATATTTTGCCTTGAGCATCATTCATATCTTCATAAAAATATAGGTAAGAATATACGTATACTTTTTCTACCGTTTTATCTAATTCTTCATCGGTTTTTAAATACATTAGAAAGTTATTACTATTTTTAAGTAGTTCATCCTTCATAGCTACAATTTTATCTATAAGCATATAGCTTTTAGTAACTAATTCTTGATATTCTTCATCATCTTTAATTAAGTCCGTTAGATTCCATTTATATTTATCATCAATATCTTTTCTTAATTTTTCCATAAATCTCCCTAGTCTTTATAAAGGTTCTAGTTTCCTAGAACCTTTATATTTTATTATTTTTCTTCGTAAGTTGCATCTTCAACTGTCTCATGATCATCATTTGATGAGTCATTATTATCTTGGTTAGCTTGGGCTTCTTTAGCAGCTTGTTCATAAACTTTACCCGCTAAATCCATAGCAACTTTATTTAGTTCTTCGCTTGTTTTCTTGATTTCATCAATGTCTGTGCCTTCAAGAGCTTTCTTCAAGTCAGCAATTAATTCTTCAGCTTTTTCTTTATCTTTTTTATCAACTTTATCACCTAAATCATTTAGAGCTTTTTCAGTTGTAAAGATACTTGAATCAGCTTCATTTCTAATTTCTGCTTCTTGTTTTCTCAATTCATCGGCTTCTTTATTAGCTTCTGCTTCTTTCATCATTCTATCAATTTCTTCATCACTAAGGTTAGTTGATGAGGTAATTGTGATTGATTGTTCTTTATTTGTACCTAAATCTTTAGCAGTTACATTAACAATACCATTAGCATCGATATCAAATTTAAC
>CALVKM010000068.1 GCA_944332705.1 uncultured Bacilli bacterium | reverse complement strand
GAATTTCTTCATCGGTCATCAGGTCTGGCTGCTTGAAGTCGCGCTCGGCCAGGCGCATATGGTACTCGCTGCGCTTGCGGCAGGTGTACCGTGCCTTGCAAAACCGGCACCATTCGCCCGCGCAGAACTCACCTTCGCCCTTCGCCGCCAGCAGCGCCTTGGGGCGCACCTCTGCCTTTGCCCAGCGCACCAATTCTTCGGCAGACGTTTCGTAAGTGGAGATGTTGTTCAGCCTTGGCTGTACGATGGTCATGCGCACCGTGCGAATATCGTACAGCGCCTCGAACTCCAGCAGCGCACCCAGGCCGTACAGCATGAGCTGACTGTTGTGATCTGCTTCCACTCGCACGCCGCGCCCGTAGAGTAGGAAAGCGCCGCCTTACCTGCTTTGACAGGCAGGTTTGCGCAGTCCCCTCTCGGAACCGGACTTACACCTCTCGATGTATCCGGCTCCCCATCAATGCTCGTTCAGTTACAGTCTTCCGTGGTGGAGCTTATGATGACATTCTTCGCACAGCACCAGCGTTTTGCGTCTTCTGGCAATCATAAGCCTCTCCCACATTGCTTTTCCTTGAAGATTTCTCAGTTTGTTCACATGATGGATTTCATAGCGCATACTATCGGCAGTACCGCAGTACTCACATCTCTTCGCTTTCAGTCGGCTTTCCAGAGAGTTGCTGGTGTGCCAGTATCGAAGCGACAATTCAGGAATTCGATCAGCAGCGTACGCGACTGATTTGCAATCCTGATACTTGGCGAAATATGTACGCTGTTCACCTTTTCTCGTCGTATAGACGATACACCAGCCTCCGCGTCCATCTTTGAACCTCTTGCGAATCTTGGATGTTGTGGTCTGGTGTTTGCTCGCAAGTGTTTTAAGACAGCTATACTCCATGAGGTAGGCAAAGTACGAAAGGCGCGTATAATTGCTCGCCAGTCCATAGTAATTGCATATTCCTCGCAATTCCGAATTGTAAACTGATAGAATCTCCAAGTCAGACAGCCGAATTAGCTTTCGGCGACAGATCGGTTTCAACACGCCCTGTTTTACCGCTGCAATCTGCTTGTCGAGGACGAATCTCTCGATTTTATCGGCAAACGGTATGTTGAGTTCCACCGAACTGTTCAATGTCCGCATAACTCTGCCTGTCTTGTCTTTCTTGAGCTTTCCTGTTCGCCTTACGCTTACGTCATAACCCAAAAAGCGGGCATGTTGTGCCGTGTGCGTAATTAGTGTCTTTTCTTCGCTCAGTTCCAGACGAAGTTTTTCAGATAGGAAGTTCTTAATCGCCGCTTTAATCTTCACGCATTCTTCCTTGCTGCCATTGACTCCAATGAGAAAATCGTCCGCATATCGCGTGTAAACGATTTTCTTGTCAGTCTGTGACTTACATGGAATCTTTACCATGATAGCGCGCGCTGCATGCAGTTCTTTTATCAGGAGCTTTGCTTCAACGCTGTCTTTTGCGTTCTTAAGACGCCACTTGATCGCGTTGACTTTGGACAATGCACTTCTATAGGCAGGAGTGAATTCCTGCTCTCGGGGTTTAGCGAAGTGCTTGCTCATATCCTGCATAAACACATCCAGTTCGTGCAGATAGATATTCGCAAGCAAAGGAGAGATGATTCCGCCCTGGGGTGTTCCACTGAACGTTCCATGGTATTGCCAATCCTCCATGTACCCCGCTTTCAGCATTTTGTTTACAAGTTGTACGATTCGTGCATCTTTTACTTTCTTGCTGATCAGAGCCACAAGTATCTGATGATCGATATTGTCAAAAAACGCCTTGATGTCTCCTTCTACAAACCAACGTGTTCCACGATAAGATTTGCTCATTGCAGACAGCGCCGTATGACAGCTCCTCTTTGGACGAAAGCCGTGCGAGGTAGGCAGAAAGATGGGTTCATAAACAGCTTCGAGGATCATTCGTAACACTTCCTGCACCAGCTTATCCGTGAATGTTGGAATACCCAACGGACGCAGACGACCATTCTTTTTCGGAATGTAAGTTCTACGAACTGGCTTAGGCGTGTAGCTTCCTTTACGAAGTTGTTCAATGATACGCGCGACTTTCTCTGCGCCGAATCCGTCTGCCGTGTCATCATCTATCCCATTTGTGCCTGCTCCTGCGTTTGCATACAGGTTCTTGTACGCCTGATAGTAAATATCTGGGCGCAGCATATAGCGGTAGAGACGAGTAAAGACTTCTTCTCTATTGTTTCGAGACTGTATACTAATTCTTTCTAAAATCTCCGCTGTTGGTTTCATGACATTTGCCATGCGAGGCTTTCCTCCCTAATCAACTTCGATATTAGTACGCATTGACTGCGTCCCTTCGCCATGTGGGCGGCTTTCCCGCATCCGGATTTACGGCTTTCCCTGTCTATTCAGGGTCCTCGGACTACTACGGGCGCTCCGTTGCCATATCGGATTTTCAGCGTCATCTTCCTTGGGTTCTACCCCTTGGAATTTCTCACCTTTCGGCATTACGCATAGCTCCATTGAGCGTTCCGACGTAGGACATACCATCTGCATCGTATAATGCAGGTGGTATGCTTTTCAATCCCCAGTTAACGTTATTGGTAGGCATGCAGACTATCGGATATGCTTTCGTTCCTTTACCGCTGGTTCTCCAGCCTGTCATGCGGTCATATTGGCAACCCGTTCATCAAGGGGGGAAATGAACGGTGACCGCATCAGGGGTTTCAGACAATTTCCCCTGCCCCGACTTAAGTGGGACTCAGAACTCACATTCGACAAACACAGTCTTTTCCTTGTGTCTGCTTCTCATTGCAGGTCAGTCGTGCCGTATGTCTGTGGGCAACTCCCCGCTTTCCTGCCATGCTATTTTCCCGTTTCAGCTTTCGCCTTTCGGTTAGGCAGGTTGAGTGCCGCGTTACCTTGCGGCGTAGTGCCTTACGCTACATCCAATAACGCCCTATCTGGGCGCACGCCCTTGAAGTCGATGACTTCCAGAACGCCATCCGCCACAATGACCAGATCCCCCGTGCCAAAACCGCCCGGCACATAT
>CALVKM010000067.1 GCA_944332705.1 uncultured Bacilli bacterium | reverse complement strand
GTTGGTAGTAAAGAAGCTACAGAAGTTTTAACAAAAATTAATAAAAATTTAGAAAAACTTGCTAAAGAATTAGATGATACTTTAATTATTATTACTGCAGATCATGGTCAAGTTAATATAAAAGAAGAATATTTAAATGATTATCCAGATATTGATGCTTGTCTAAAAATGCCACCATCTATAGAATTTAGATTTGTAACATTTTTTATTAAAGATGGTATGCATGAAGAATTTGTTAAATCTTTAGATAAACATTTTAATGGTAAATGTATTTTATATACTAAAGAAGAATTTTTAAATAGTGGCTTGCTTGGTATGGGAGTTAAACATAAAAGAATTGATGATTTCTTTGGTGATTATGTACTTATTAGTACATCTGATTTATCATTTAGTTATACTACTTCTGGTAAGAAAGATAGAGCTATGCTTGCTAATCATGGTGGAATTCTTGAAGATGAAATGTTAGTACCAGTTATAAGTATAGAGTGTAAATAAAAATATGGGATATTATTTTATTTTCCCATATTTTTTAATAAATTCTTCTTTGGTAATTTTAAAAATAACATTGTTCATTTCATCATATCCAACTATTTTAAAACCAAAATTAGAAAACATTTTTTGAGAATTAATATTATCTTTATCGATAATATCATAAACTTCTTTGTAACCATTTTTAAATGCAATATTTATTAAACCTTTTAGTGCTTCTTTACCATATCCTTTATTTCGATAGCTATATTCAATAATAACACTTAAAGTAACCATGTTTGAATCTTCTTCTTTTCTATAAGCGATTTCCCCAACATAAGATTGAATATCTTTATCAAAAATATAAGCATAATAAAAGTTAGGATTATTATTTCCTATCCATTTTTCATACCATGAGTCCCATTTTTCTTCCGGAAATAAAACGATACCATGATTGTATTCCATTGTTTTAATATCTTCAACCAAATGTTTACGATAATAAAGCTGTTCTTTTTTAGGAATAATATAAATTAAATTCATCATAATCACAATCTAATTATATAAGAAAATAAAACATAATGCAAATATTATAAATTAATATAGTTTATGCTTTCTAATAAATCATTAGATTCTTTAACTTCTATAACAATATAATTGTTTTTTAAAATATTATTATATTTTGAAAAATCAATTATTCCTGTACCAAGAGCTAAATGATCACTTGTTCCATCATAATCGTGCATGTGAATATGTCTAATTTTTCCAGTATTAATAAATAAAGGATAAGCTTTGTTCTTATTCTTTTCATTATGACCAATATCTAAAGTAAAACCAAGGTATTTGTATTTACTAATAACATCTACTGCTATTTTAGTAAAACTTTGGATTTTAGTATTTTCAAAATTTATTTCTATATTATAATTTTTGGCTAATTTATTTAATTCTTCACAACTTTTATCTAAATTATTTTTATATATATCTATATATTTTTCATTTAAAAAGAATTTTTGATTAGGTAAAGTAAAATAAATACCAGAATCAATATGTAAATTATATTTTTTAATATTGTTATTAATTCCAATTTCTATTTGTCTTATAGCTTCTTTTAAATATAGCTTTCTAAAATTATCATTTAATTCCGCAATATTTATTTTTTCTGATAAGTGAACATTATCTAAAATATTATTAAATTCTACTAAATGAGGCATTCCATATTTCATAACAGTACCACTATAATTATATATTATTTTTAAGACATTTTTAAAAGTTACTACTTAAGACATTATCATAAATTAATTATAATTGTCAATAATCACACTTATTGACAGAGTAAAAATTTATCGGAAAAATTAAGCAGGATGAGCAATATTGTGTAAAGTAGAAGAATAAGGGTAAGAAGAATTAATAATAGGAATATTAGAAGAATGATGTATTAAAGCACAATATTCTTCTTTTTCTTTATTATAAACAAAATCATCATCAGAATTATAAATAGCTAAACAGTATTTTAAAATGGAAATACCATTTAAAAATAACTCTTGAAGCTTAAGATAAGTTTCTATATTCTCTTCACTATAAGCTTTAGGTACTGCAGAAAAATGATAAGCAATACAATGTTGTATATGAGCTTCCATAGAAGATTTGCATAAAGAATGTTTCATATTAATAATACCGTTCCAATGTTTTAAAATATATTTTTTATATTCAGTTATTTTATCTTTTCTGGATTCATTGGTAGCATTATTAATAAGCTTATCCATTTCTTCAATAAACTTGTTTTTATCCTCAAGTTCATATATTATATTAGCAATTTCTTTTCTTAAATCTCTATCATGAGTAGAACGATTTATTTTTTGTTTAACATGAAATTCACAAGTATTAATAGTAATTTTATTATGAGAATAAAGTTTTAATTCATGAGCACCAGAAAGTATCCAAGAACCAGCATCACTTAATAAGTTAATATTTTCTAATTTTTCAAAATCATATATATTATATATTTCATCCATAAATTTTTTCCATGGTTCATCACTAGAAGTGATGAACACATGTCTATTAACTAATCTACTTCTTTTACCTTTTTTATGAATTTTGGTAAATG
>CALVKM010000066.1 GCA_944332705.1 uncultured Bacilli bacterium | reverse complement strand
CTTGGTGGTACACATGGCAAATTTAAGTACATTAATGATAGAAGGAAGAAAAAGAAAAAACTTAACGCAAGAAGAATTAGCTAAAAGATTAAATGTAACAAGACAAGCGGTTTCTAATTGGGAAAACGATCGAAATTATCCTAATGTCGATATACTTAAAAATATTGCTTTAGAATTAGATTTAAAATTAAGTGATGTCTTAGATATTGATAATAAGACTTTAAGGAAAAAGCACAAAAAAAGATTAATAATAATAAGTATAATATTTGTAATAGTTTTAATTGCTTTAATAGTTATGTTTTTAGGTATTCTAAGAAGAAATAAAATAGATGTATATACTTTTGAAATAGAAAGTAACGATGTAAATATAAATGGTGGTACATTAGTTTTATCAAGAGTTGAAAATTATTTAGCAATAGGTAGTATAACGAGTGATACGATTTTAATTGATAATGATACAACTATTAGATTATATCAAAGCCTAGATTCTAAAGAAAGATTAATAATTGAATGCGGATATCGACCTAATTTAATTATCCGCGAAGATTATGGTTATAGTGAATACTTTGATAAAAACTTTAGAATTGATAATGTTTATATAGATATTATTACTAAGGATAATTCATATACATACAAATTAGACTTTTTCAAAGAATTTAGTAATGATGGTTTATTTTATTTTAAAAATAGAGCTATATCCGATGAAGAAGCCACTTATGAAATACCTAATAAATCTATAATACCAGAAAATAGATTACTTAATAATGGTTATACATATGATTTAGATAAAGGAACATATAATAAAATAAATAATGACTGTATATTTAATTATAGTAAAGAAAATAATACTTTATATTTAAATTGTTCTAATAATGATAATATATTTGATATTAGTTCTTATATATCTTTTAATACATTACTTGTTCATCTTAATAAATTTAATTATGAATTAAATGCTTTTGATGATATTTGTACATTTACAAAAGATGATGAAATAAAATGTAATAAAGGAAATTTTGATTCCTTAGGAAATTATTATAATTTATTAATAAATGAATATAATTTATTAGTGAATGGGTAAAGCAAGTAACTCTTGCTTTACTTATTTTCTATTTATTGCTATATTAAAATTAGTTATAGCAGGGTTTCTGAGGAATTAATATTGAGAAAAATAAATTAGCTAAGACACTAGCTAATTTATTTTTTGGATATATTTAAAATTATACCAATACTAATCATCGAGATAAGTAAACTTGATCCACCATAAGATAAAAAGGGGAGGGTTACTCCAGTTACAGGAATAAGACCAATAACTACTGCAATATTTAGCAAGGACTGAATGATTATCCCAAAACCTAGTCCAAATGCTAAATATTTTTTAAATAAATTATTTTCTTTTAAAGCAATCTTTATAATGCGATAAAAGATAAAGGCAATAAATGATGTTACTATAAGTATGCCAAGAAAACCAAATTCTTCAGATATTATCGAAAATATAAAATCCGTCTGTGGTTCTGGTAAATAAAATTGTTTTTGATGACTATTTAAAAATCCTTGACCAAGCAAACCACCAGGACCAATGGCATATAAAGATTGAATTATTTGGTAACCCGAACCTAATGGATCAACCCAAGGATTTAAAAATGATACAATTCTCTCCATTCTATAAGGGGCAATAATTATAAGGCCAACTATACCTAGTAAACCAAGTAATCCCACTTTAATAAAAAATGAAAGTTTAACACCAGAGATAAATATCATAACTACAAGAGTTAAGACAATAACCATAGCTGTCCCAAAGTCCGGTTCAAGCATAATGAGAACGAAAAATACTCCAATAACGAGAAGAATAGGTAATACTCCTTTTTTAACATCTTTAATAATTTTTCTATTATTTGCTAAGTACTTGGCAACATATATAATTAGACCTAGTTTAGCAAATTCAGATGGCTGGATACCTAAAGAACCAATACCAAACCAACTTCTAGAACCATTACGAATAGAACCAATTCCTGGTATTAAGACAAGTACTAATAATATAAAACATATAAGTAAAATTAAATTAGCTTTTTTATATAAAATATTAATATCTAATTTAGATATAATAAAAATACATAATAAACCTAGTAAAAAGAAAGCACTTTGAGCTTTAACAAACTTAAATGGATCTCGATATTTATATTCTGCCCAGATTGATGAGGCAGAATATATCATAATAATTCCAAATATAATAATAGCTATAACAGCTAATAATAGTAATTTATCATATTTTTTGGACATATTTATCCCTCATATAATTTTATTTTATATTTGTTAAAAAAATACATAATTTATTAAATCTATAAAAACGAACAAAAATTTGCATAAAAACTATTGACTTGTGGTTAATTATTTAGTATACTTTAGGTGTAATTGGTATTACCAATAGTTAGGGATTTTGGTAGATATAAAAATTACAAGTTTTTTGCAAAAAACAGTTGACGATTTGTGGAAGATGTGATACAATTATATTGTATTAGATGAGAGAAATCTTATATAATACATTAAGGTGATTAAAAAGTCGGTGAACCCTACCATAGTGGGAGCCAAAAAAGTGGTGAACCCTACCATAGTGGGAGCCAAAAAAGTGGTGAACCCTACCATAGTGGGAGCCAAAAAAGTGGTGAACCCTA
>CALVKM010000065.1 GCA_944332705.1 uncultured Bacilli bacterium | reverse complement strand
CCTAATCCAAAAGCTAAATATTTTTTAAATAAATCACTTTGTCTTAAAGCAATACGAATTATACGATAAAATATAAAGAATAAAAAACTAGAAACGATTAGAATACCAAAAAAACCAAATTCTTCAGAGATAATTGAAAATATAAAATCTGTTTGAGGTTCTGGTAAATAAAATTGTTTTTGGCGACTTTCTAAAAAACCTTGACCGAGTAATCCTCCTGGGCCAATAGCATAAAGCGACTGAATAATTTGATAACCCGATCCTAAAGGATCTACCCAAGGATTTAAGAATGATACAATTCTCTCCATTCGATATGGGGCAATAATGATAAGTCCTACTATCCCAAGAAGTCCCACAAGACCAATTTTAACAAAGAAAGATATTTTTACACCAGAAATAAAAATCATAACAACTAATGTCAATACAATAACCATAGCGGTTCCAAAATCGGGTTCTAGCATAATAAGAATAAAAAAAACTCCAATAACAAGAAGGATTGGCAAAACACCTTTTTTGATGTCCTTAATTATTCGTTGATTACTCGCAAGATATTTAGCAACATATATAATGAGTCCCAGTTTAGCAAATTCACTAGGTTGAATTCCCAGTCCTCCAATGCCAAACCAACTTCTACTACCATTACGAATACTACCTATTCCTGGCATTAATACAAGAGTTAAAAGAATAAAACAAATAAGTAAAATTAAATTAGCTCTTTTATGTAATATATCGATATTTATTTTAGAAATAACAAATATTAAAAATAAACCAATTATAAAGAAAGCGCTTTGTGCTTTAACATATTTAAATGGATCATCATATTTATATTCAGCCCAAATAGAACTAGCTGAATATATCATAACTATTCCAAATATTGCAATTATTATAACAGCAATAAGCAATAATTTATCATACCTTTTTTCATGTAAATCCCCTATTAATTATTATTAAAAAGAAACAAAAAAATACGTATGAAACGTATTTTATAACCAAACACCATATGTTATTGCGGCCATCGCTAGAATAAAACCAACTACCAAAAACATTTTGATAATATCTTGTTCAGCCCAACCTAATTCTTCAAAATGATGATGCAATGGAGCTTTTAAAAATATTTTCTTATTAAACTGCCTAATTGATATTATTTGAATTAAACTGCTTAATGTTTCAATGACAAATACCCCTCCAATCAAGACTAAAGATAACTCATGTCTTGAAACAACAGCCACACTGGCAAGAGCTCCCCCTAGTGCTAGAGAACCTAAATCTCCCATAAAAATACGAGCAGGATGAGTATTAAATACCATAAAGCCTATTAATGAACCAGTTAATAAAAAGCAAAATATTGCTACTTCCTGATAGCCTTCAAGCCAACCAGCATTCCAAGTTATAATACCATAAGCGAAGAATGCTATGGCTGAAAGTCCAGCTGCTAAACCATCAAGTCCATCAGTTATATTTACTGCATTGGTAGTTCCAACCAATAAAAACAAAATAAATAAACCAAACATCCAACCAAGAGGAATATAAATATTTAAAAAGGATAAACTTAGGGTTGGCTCGCCGCCGCCTTTCATAAATAAGTAAAAGAAAATTAAAGCTATAACCATTTGAATTAAAAACTTTGTTACTAAACTTAAACCATTGTTATTATGAAATTTTATTTTCAAAAAATCATCTATAAAACCTAAAACTGCATAAGCTAAAAAGACAAACACAACAATTATCAAATTATAACTTATCTCAATACTACCTTTTAAATAAAGGAGAATTAGTGACACTATAACAGGAACAATAAATATGACTCCTCCCATAGTTGGAGTTCCTTCTTTTTTCAAATGTCTCTTCGAAATAAGTTTACTTACCGACTGACCAAAGTGTAATTTTTTAAACAAAGGAATAACAAATAACCCTGTTATAAGTGATAACACAAAACCTAACATTAAAGCCATTGCAGCTTTAGCTAAGATTAACATAAGTTCACCCTCTTCCTAAATATTATACTATATTTTTGTTTCACATATTAATTTTATCAAAAATATTGACAATACTTGACATCAATTAAGCATAAGAACAACTGTTCCGCCTTCTTTGGCATACATTCCTCCACTAGGAGATTGATAAACCACTTCCTCTCCTGTTCCACTATATTCAATATTAAATCCCTTTAAGTCTTTCCTAGCATCCTCTAAAGTTTTTCCAACAACGTCCGGAACCACCACATATTTTATATCTAACCAAGTATATTCTTTAGGAATACCTTCTGTATCAGGAGAAATATCCAAAACATCAATTGCACTCAAGAAAATATTACGTGCAATCGGAGCTGCAACTGTTCCGCCATATTGCACAACATTCTTAGCATTTTGAACTGCCACATAAACTACGACTTCAGGATCATCCGCAGGCATAAAACCAATAAAAGAAAGAATATATTTAGAGTCAGAGTATACTCCATTTTCTACCGTCTGTGCTGTTCCAGTTTTTCCCCCAATACGATAATTCTCAATATAAGCATTGTGGCCACTTCCTTTAGCAACCACACTTTCTAAAGCATATCGTACAATTTCAGAAGTATCACTACTTATAACATTATTAGTAATGGTGGGTTCTATATTTTTAACAATGGTATCAGTTTCTGACTCTAAAAAATTTTTAACAATATAAGGAGTGTATAATGTACCACCATTTACAACAGCACTTACTGCTCTAGCTTGCTGTATAGTCGTCTATTAAATGAAACTTTCTCCCTAAATTATCAGAAAATGTATTTATACTTTCTCCTGTTTTAATATAAATATCTAGTTTTATCTTTTGATTTTCCTCTTTATAAACATAAATTCTATCAATTAGTTCATTAAAAACATCACTGAAACACTCATCATCAGTCAAACAATTATCTAACATCTTTTTTAATTCATTAATTTTATTTTCTATATAATTTTTATCTTGCTTGTTATTTTGTAA
>CALVKM010000064.1 GCA_944332705.1 uncultured Bacilli bacterium | reverse complement strand
CATTACCACATTATCGGTCCCTGAAATTTTGATGGCAAATTGGAATAAATGTTACATATCTATTATAACTGCACAAAAATAAATACATATAATATCTATAGGTGATATTATATGTATCCATGTGGCAAAAGACCTAATAGTGGTTTTACTATTCTTATACTCTTTATCTTAGCGATATTAATATTTTATCAATTAATTATTACATTAATTTTACCTTTCAGGTGGAATATATTTTTACTTTGTTTAGAAATATTTTTATTTTTCTTCTTCCTCTTTCGCATAATATGGCCGTATTAAATCTTCAGTTTTAAAAACATAATCAATAACTTTACTAATATTTTTACATTTATCAAATTCATTAGTACTCATCTTTATCTCTGGAGGTATAATAATAAGAATAAATAATAACTTTTGTTCATAAGGAAGTAACGGAAACTTATAAAAATATCTTTCTAATACTTCACTAAAATTCATATTTAAATATTCATTTTTATAAAGTTTTACTATATCAATTATTGGAGTATCTATTAAATAATTATCCCAACTTATAAGTACTTCCTTATTTCCTTTTAAAAAGTGCTCAATACTTAAATTATTATGAACAACACTTACTCTTATTTTAGATTCTTCTTTTATTAGTTCATACCATTCATCTATTTCTCTATCGCAAAAATCTAAAGCAGCATTTATTTTATAAAAATTCCTCATAAATAGATAAGTTGCAGGTGACATAAACTCTTCACTGAATCCAATTTCATACATCGTATCAAAATAATTTTTCAAATAACTAATATTACTTTTAATATCTTCATAAATACTTTTAAATTTATCTTCACTTACTTCTTTAAAATAGCTAGTTTTATTATGTAAACTAGCTATTAAATCTATTATATCATCACACATCTGTTCTTTAGGCATATTAATTGTATCAACATACTCAAAAACATTTAAATCTTTTCTTGATGAATCAATGAGTTTGGGAAAATTATCAAACCCACGACTTATTAAATAATTATAAAGTTCATTTAAATCTTTATTTTTTTCTTTAATAATGAAATCTCCTTGTGTTGTTTCAAGTATTGTTGCTTTTCCTTTTATAGTATATCTATAAGGCTTATAAATAGCTTTTAAGATATCAAGAGACCTATTCATTAATATCAGGTATTATTAGCTTATCTCCGATAGCAACAGTACTTAAATCATTATATTCACTTAAGATATTTGAAGTTGTATTATATTTAGTACATACAGAATCTATAGTATCCGTTTCTTTCATAATATGAATATGATATGTAACAAAAGCATCATCAGCTTCATTTATACTATCAAATATAGTATTTTTTTCTTCTTCTCCAACTTCTCTTTGTTCATCTAACACAACAGTATCCATAGTATCCTCCTTATCAGTATCTTCTTCTTTTACTTCTTCGGTATTATCTCTTACTTCTTCATCAATAGTATCTAACATATCTTCTAAAGTAGTTTCTTCTTCAACTCGTTCAAATAAAGGTTCTTCTTCCACTACCTCTTCTTTTGTCTCTTCTTTTTCTTCCAGAGCATTAACACTATATTCAATTCTAACTTCTAGGGTATCATTGTTTTTAATTTCATAAGTAAAATCTTCAATACTAAAATCTACAGAATTTCTATCAATTCTGGTTGTTAGTTCAACTGAAAAAGGTAAAACATATTCAAAATGTTCTTTATTAACACTTAGTTCATGTGATTTATAATCTCCAGAAACTATAAAATTACCTAAAATCTCTCCATCATTAACTGTGTAGTCATGTTCAAGTGAAATACTAGTAATTTCAGCAATACTTGAATTAAATTTAATATCTTTAGTAAATGGTATTATTAAGTTCATAAAATTCCTCCCTAATAATACTTATGATTATTGTTTTATTTTATGATAAGAAAAAATGGTGTTGTTTACCATTTTTATCAATGTTATTTTGTTAGTCGGCAACTCCACCACCTGTATTACCACCAGCACCATGTTCGTGAAAAGTAATATAATTAGTATCCCTAATAATTATATTATCAGGTGCCACAGCTGGTACGACGCCATAAGAAGAAGGCCCATCCACACGGCATACTCCATAAGCGCATTTAATAAACCTATTATTGCTGTATACACTATCAATCCAATTATACCAAGTCATTCCTTCTTCAGCATAATAAGTTTCGCCACCAATTGTAAATTGAATTAAATTTTCTTGAGCTGTGATCATATACTTATTACTGGACAGTTTTTAGTCCTTAAAAACGGAAGGTTTTTATATATTCCTTCCGTTTTGCTATCTTATTTGTATAAACAACCACTTTATGTTATTATTATATTATCAAAAAATCAAAAAAGGTGGTTGTTTATGTATTTAGTATATAATAAAATTGATACTGTTGTAAATAAATTTCGTGATTATTTAAAAATTGTTAAATTCCATCAATACAATTATCATAAATCCATAATTTTAGATCATTAATATCATTTGTTTCATAATATTTTATTAATTTAACAAAATAGTCTCCAATTTTTTCTACTGGCACAGCTATAATTCCTTGACCATTTTTTAAACACTCTTTATTAGCTACCAAATTAGCAACTCTTTTATTGCCATCTAAAAACATTTGACTTCTTTGAATCCAGCAAAAAAGTGTAATACATCTATCTAATTCATTTTCAATATCTAATATTTCTTTTAATTCTGCTTCATAATCGCATTCGCTTGGAAGTTTTGGTCTCCAAGAAGTTCCTGTGATTCCTACACCAATACTCCGAAATTCTCCAAGAGGATGAATATTTTGACCTTTACAGATTTCAAAATGTACTTTTTTTATATAATCTATTGTTAAAGGTTCATCAATGGTTGTTAAAACTAATTGCCAAGCATCTTTTAAACCTTTTAACTTCATAATATCAATAATAGAAAGTGTACCATTATTAATATTATTGAAAACATCTTCTACATCTTTCTTTGTTGCTTTTATGCCTTCTAAAACAGCACTTTTATAAATAGTATCTATTAATTTATCTTGTGTCATTTTATGAACATTGCATCTCCAAAAGAGAAAAATCTAAAATTATGTTTTATGGCATAATTATAAGCATGTAAAATATTTTCTTTTGTAGATAGCGCAGATACAAGCATAAGTAGTGTACTTTTAGGTAAATGGAAATTAGTTATAAGTCCATCAATGGCTTTAAATTCAAATCCTGGATAAATGAATATATCAGTTTCTCCACTGCAAGGTGTGAATTTATCATATTTATGCCTTACTGTTTCTAAAACTCTTGTTGAAGTTGTACCAACTGCATAAATTTTACCTTTAGCACTATTTAGGGTGTCTGCAGCTTCTTTACTCATAACATAATATTCACTATGCATATGGTGTTTTGTAATATCATCTACTTCAACTGGTCTAAATGTGCCAAGCCCTACATGCAATGTTACATAAACTAAAGTTACTCCTTTTTTCTTTATTTCTTCAAGTAATTCTTGAGTAAAATGCAAACCTGCGGTTGGAGCAGCTGCTGAACCAATATTTTTGGCATAAACAGTTTGATAACGAGATTGATCACTCAAAGTTTCATGAATATATGGTGGAAGTGGCAT
>CALVKM010000063.1 GCA_944332705.1 uncultured Bacilli bacterium | reverse complement strand
GATTTTTCCGTTTTTGTATTTAGCTTTTTTAATAAATAAAGACATAATAATCACTACCTTACAAAATAATTATAACATATTACATACAATTACACAACTCCAAAATATTAAAAACTTGACAAATAAAAACCCTTATATTAAAAGGGATTGAACTACGTTAATTTAGTAGGCAACTGCAAAACTCGGGAGCTCTAAATTGGTAAGTTCACTAATTCTAATTCCTGTTGCATATAATACTTCAAGCATTGCTTTATTACGATAATCAACTGGTTTAATAAGTCTTATATCAAGTAGTTTATCTACCTCTTCATCAGTAAGATAATTAGGCAGTTTCTTCTCAAGCTTTGGAGCTTTAATACTATCACAAGGATTAATATTTATCTTTTTATTAAAGATCATATAATTATAAAATGAATTAAAAACCGACAAATAATGAGCTTTAGTTTTAGTACTGGCCTCTACATTTAATAAAAAATTTCTAATATCATCACTACTTAAACTTAAGGCATCTTTCCTAGTCTGTTCTAATAACATTAATAAATTTTCCCCATAAGAATCTATAGTATTATCTGATAATCTTCTTTCATATTTTAAATATTCTAAATAATATACAACATCTTTATCTTTAATATTTTCAATTATATTTTTCATAATATCACTACTATAATTATACATTATTTTTAAAAATTTTGCTATAACTATTTACATATGGTAATTTCTTTGGTATAATTTAATTACTGGTGGATATAATATATATGTAGATATTATATCTACTACGGGACTGATAACCCTAGACTTTACTAGTATTGGTTTGAGGTCCTGACCCGTGTTGGCACATGTGAGCCGCTTCAAATTGCAACCATTTGGTTGCTTTTTGAATTGTAATTTTGTAAAATCACTATAAAACTCTGTTTTTTTTACTAAATCATGGTATAATTTAAGAGTGATGTTATGGAAATTTTAGCAGATATATTAAGGCCTAAAAAACTAGATGATGTTGTAGGTCAAAATCATTTAGTTGGTGACAACAAAATTATTAGTAATCTTGTTAAAAACAAGAAAATTTTTTCAATGATTTTCTATGGTAAACCAGGGATTGGTAAAACTAGCCTAGCGGTAGCTATAGTAAGTGAACTTGGCATTAGATATAAAATGTTTAATGCAACAGTAAATAATAAAGCTGATTTTGATATAGCTATAGAAGAAGCTAAAATGTATGGGGAATTAGTTTTAATAATAGATGAAATACATAGAATGAACAAAGATAAACAAGATTTACTTTTGCCTTACATTGAGAATGGCACAATTATTTTAATTGGTTTAACTACATCTAATCCATATCATAAAATTAATCCAGCAATTCGGAGTAGATGTCAAATATTTGAACTTCACGAACTTAGTGTAGATGATATTATTAAAGGATTAAATAAAGGTATTAAAAAACTAGAAAATATCAAAATTGATAATAAAACTCTAGAATATATTTCAACACTTGCTAGCGGAGATTTAAGATATGCTCTAAATTTACTAGAGATGGCTTACTACTCGACGAATGATGGGTGTGTTACTACAGAAACAATTAAAACAATTAATTCTAAACCTGTATTTTTTCATGATAAAAATGAAGATGGCCATTATGATGTTTTAAGTGCCCTTCAAAAATCAATCCGCGGCAGTGATGTTGATGCATCCCTTCATTACCTTGCCAGATTAATTGTGGCAGAAGACTTAGATAGTATTTACCGGCGTCTTTCCGTAATTGCTTATGAAGATATTGGTATGGCTAATCCAGGGATTGGTCCAAGACTTATGGCAGCAATTTCGGCTTCAGAATTAGTAGGACTTCCTGAAGCTAGAATTCCTTTGGGACAAATAGTTACTGAAATGGCACTATCCCCGAAGAGTAATAGTTCTCACCTAGCCTTAGATGAGGCCTTAAATGATATTTATAAAGGAAATACTGGCAATGTTCCGGGTCATATCAAAACAAATTCTAAAGATTATTTATATCCCCATAATTATCCTAATTCTTGGGTTAAACAAGAGTATTTGCCAGATAACTTAAGAACTCGAAAATATTATCAACCCAAAAACAATAAAATTGAAAATAATTTAAATAAATTACATGAAGAAATGAAGGAGGAAGTATGAAAATTAGTGTAATTGGTACAGGGGCTTATGGTTTAGCTATTGCGCTATCTTTAGCTAAAAATGGTAATGAAATAATGATGTGGACAGAAAATATCAATAAAGAATTGGAATTTAAAGAAACAGGCAAACTAGCATCAATTTTGCCAAATGATATACCATATAATATTAAAATATCTTCATCTTTTGAAGAAGTGCTTAAAAATACTAAATTAATTTATATTGTAACAACTAGTAAATATGTTGCTAGTGTTTGTGATGGAATACTTCCCTTTTATAAAACAAGTATTCCGGTATGTATTGCTGCAAAAGGATTAGAAGAAAGTTCTCTGGATTTACTTTCCAACATCGCCCAAAAAAAGCTTAAAACTAAAAATATTGCGGTTATTTCTGGCCCAACATTTGCAATTGATATGGCCAATAATGAACCAGTTGCTCTCGCTTTAGCTGCAAATAATGCTAGAACTAAAAATTTAGTTTTACAAACTCTCCCTGGAGATACATTAAAACTTCGTCCTACTAATGACCTAATAGGCATTCAATTATGTGGATCAGTTAAAAATATTATTGCTATTGCATCAGGTATCTTAGAAGGCTTAGGTTATAGTGATTCATCAAGAAGTTTTTTAATAAATGAATCATTACATGACATTAAACATATTATCAAATACCTTGGAGGTAATCCTAAAACTATCTTATCTTTTGCAGGTATTGGGGATTTAATGCTTACTTGTTCTAGTAAAAAAAGTCGAAATTTTTCCTTTGGTTATGTTATAGGTAGTACTAAAAATAAAGAGAAAATTGAGGAGTATTTAACGAATAACACTGTTGAAGGTTATTATACTCTAGAAACCGTTTATAACCTGTTAAAAAGAAAAAAGATTAATATCGAACTAATTAATGTTATTTATGATATTGTCTACAAGTTTGATAATCCAGAAATACTTGCTAAATTCCTTATAACAAAAGAATAGCCATTAAGCTATTCTTTTATAATATCATTAATTACATAATATGCTAGGTATAATCCAGCAACAGCTGGTGGAAATATACTAGATGTAACTATTCTATCATTATTCAGAGGAATATCACTAGCATAAACAACTGGTATATCTAAATCAATTTCTTCTTTTCTTAACATTCCTCTTAATTTCTTAGCTAAAGCATCATTTTGCGTATTCTCTAAAGTTGTAATAACTACACCAGTAGGATTTAGCCTTTTACCAGTACCTAGAGCACTAATAATTTTAACATTATTTTCTTTAGCATATTTAATCAAGGATACTTTAGCATCTAAATCATCACAAGCATCAATAATATAATCGGAAAACACTAAATCCTTAACATTATCTTTAGTTATGGCTTCGCTAATCCCTTTAATTTTAATTTCAGGATTAATGCTTTTCATCCTTTTCATAGCTTCTTTAACCTTATAATGTCCAATATTATTAGTATTACTAATTATTTGTCTATTTAAATTACTTAAGACAAATTTATCATTATCATAAATAGTAAT
>CALVKM010000062.1 GCA_944332705.1 uncultured Bacilli bacterium | reverse complement strand
TTTGGTGAATATAAAAATGCTTTTGGAAAACTTAATGAAATAAATCCTAATTATTGTTATAAATTTATTACAACTAATCCTCAAGATGAAGCAGATATTCCATTAAGCATTCCTGTTAATCTACTCACTCTTGATGATTTTGCATTATTGTTTCAAGCAAGTGACCATGCCCAACTACCAATAATAGAACATACTATTAAACTTGCTAAAATATTTTCAACTAATAGTGAAGAAGCTAATCAATATAAAAATCATTTAATTGCTAAAGCTTTACTTGCGGTATTATTTTCAAATGAAACAGTAGCTAGCAAGAAAAATGAAATATTTACAATAATTGAAGTATGTCATACTAAAGAATTTAATTTTGATTCAGTAATACCAGGACTTGGATATACTAGAACTTTAAGTGAATGTTTTGAAATAGATTCTAATGGTAATTTTGGAGAATCAGTACTAATTACTAATTATATTTTAAGTAAAATAAATGATGACTTAGATTCAATTAAAGAACCGGAGAAGGCCGCATATTCACTGAAGGATTTTGCAGCAGCCCTAGAATTTACTTTAATTAGTGAAGGATTTCAACACAATCAAAACTTACATGATGATGCAACAATATTAAAAGTAAGACTTAATTCAATTATTAATAGTAAGTTAAATAGATTCTTTAGTAGTGAATATGTAACACTACCAAATTATATATCATCATTAGTTGCCAATGGAGCTAGAAAAGCCCAAATAATTAATATTAATTTAGAAGATGTTGATGATATATATGCTAAAGTTTTTGTTAAAATATTTTCTAGAATGATATTTGATTTTTCTAAAGGTAGAAGTGAAAGAGCTACGATACCTTTCCATTTATTCTTAGAAGAAGCTCATAGATATATTCAAAAGGATAATGATACATTCTTACTTGGTTATAATATCTTTGATCGTATTGCTAAAGAAGGAAGAAAATATGGCGTAATTCTTGATATTATTAGTCAAAGACCAGTAGAAATATCTGATACAGTTATTGCTCAATGTAACAACTTCTTGATATTTAAAATGACTCACCCTCTAGATATTAAATATATTGGCGAAATGCTTCCAAATATTTCAGCAGATATTCTAGATAAGCAAAAAGTATTGCAACCCGGTAATTGTGTTTGTTTTGGAGGAGCATTTAAAATACCAATGATTGTTAAAATGGAAATGCCAAATCCAATGCCATATTCATCTAACTGTGATGTATCCGCTTGCTGGAGATTACAACCACAGGCTAGTGCTCCAGTTACCCCAAATCCAGTAGGAGATAATACACCACTTAGTGATATACCAGATATAACTATGGCATAAATGTTATAAAAACTATTGACTTGTAGTAAAGACATATGATATATTATATATGCAAGTCAAAAATGGTAATACATTTTTACGTGGGGCATATTACGATATGGCCCTAATTTTCTATTTAAAACCGATTCATAAAAGAATCGGTTTTAAATAGAAAATTTATTAAAAGTGAACAATTTCTCTTGCATTATTTCACTTTCTGTGATATTGTAGAAACAACACACTCAGAAAGGAGGATAAAAATGCTAGATGAAATTACTTTAAAACCTATGCTTACTACAGAAGAAATGATAGAGCATTTAAAAGAGAAAAATATTAAATTTGAACAAATGAGTGAAAAAGAAGCCTCTAAATATTTAGAAGATAATAATAACTATTTTAACCTAACTGCTTATAAAAACAATTTTGTTTTATATCAAAGAGGAAAACTTACTGGAAAGTATGTGGACCTAGATTTTGCTTATTTAAAAGATTTATCAATAATTGATTTTAAATTAAGATTATTATTATTCGATATGATTGTAGATATTGAACATTATTTAAAACTCAAAATCCTTAGATTAATTAAAAATATACCAAATGAAGATGGATATGTTATTGTTAATAAATATTTAGATAATGATTATAATGATCCAGTTAATCCCAAGAAATTACATAATAGTATTTTAACTAAAGTAGGAAACGCGTATTACCAAGATATATTTTCAAAATATGATATTGATAAAAATAAAAAATTAGAAAATGTACCAATTTGGGAATTTCTTGAAATCATAACTTTAGGAGAGTTGATAAAATTCTATGAGTATTTTATTAAAGAATATAATTTGAATTATTTAATTGATGACGTGTATATATTAAGTGAAATTCTCAAATTAAGAAATGCTGTTGCTCACAATACTAATATATTAACAAATCTAGGAGCAAAAAATAATTTTCATTTTCCAAATAAATATGTAATCAATTTTGTAGACAAAAGTGGCGTGCATAAAGATGTAAGAAATAAGAAATTGAAGAATAATAGGATAAGACAAATTACATATGCTTTGTATATGTTTAATGAAATTGTTACTAGTGAAGGTGTTAGAGAACATATTGTTGATAACATAAATTATTTATTTTATAATAGAACGGTTAAACATAAGGATTATTACCAAAATAATGATTTATTAAAGTCTACTTATTTTTATCTAAAAAAAATAATTGATACAAATTATAAAAAAGTTAAAAATAATTAAGAAATATTAAAAATAGTAATAAAAAAGTTGTTGACACAATGTGATGTTTGTGATATATTGTATATGCAAGGAAAAAATGGTAATACATTTTTATACGGGACGTATTACGATATGACCCTAATTTTTATTTTTTTGATATAAAACCGATTCTCAAAAGGAATCGGTTTTATGCTTTATAAAAGTCTAAAATAATACATTTGTTTGTGCTGATTTGCATTTTTTATCAAAATGTGCTATAATAGATGCATACTTTTGAAAGGGAGAGTATAATAATAATATGAAAGAATATATAAAAAAGAATAAAAAGGGATTAATTTTGCTGTCTATAGGGGCAATTCTTTTAACCTTTAGTTTAACAATGCATCATTATATAAATAAGGACGAAATGATTGTTCATTCAATTAGTTATAATGTCGATGCGGAGGTTCCCGAGACCAGTAGAATATTAAGTGAAGAAGAAATATTAAATATTTTCTTAACTAATAATACAGATATTATTAAATTCATGAGTGATATGTTTCAAGTAGATAATGAAGTATTATTAAATAAATTAAGAGAAGATTATCAAAGTATTAATTTACTTGATACTGATGATTTAGATAGAACATTACTTGATTATATGATTACTCTTGAAGATAGTAATCCAGAAATGTTTAGTAATACTCTTAATACAAGTGATCCATCTAAAGAATATATGGTTGCTTTAATTAAGTATTTCTGTGATTATTATGGCAATGTTGATTTTTCTATTGCTGCTGCAATTGCCCAAATTGAATCTGGTTATAGTGCTAAGAGTATGTTAAATAAAAATAATATCTTTGGTGGTATGTCTAGCGGCGGTTTAATTAAATATAAAAATATTGAATATGGAATTTATTCATATATCAAATTATTAAGTGAAGGATATTTCGGTAAAGGACTTACAACAGTTGAATCAATTGGTAGAATATATAATCCAACATACAATGAATCTGGTGTAAAGATTGCTAAACCTAGTTGGGTTACTAATGTAACCAATGCTATGAATGATTATGCCAATATGGATACTGTTGAAATCGAAACCTTATTAAGTTTAAAAGGGGCATAAATTAAATGCTTCTTTTTAATTTAAAATGATTGAATTTAAAACTTAATGCACGTAAATAGTGTAAATAAAGATTTTGTTACTAAATGCCCGTTTTTAGGGCATT
>CALVKM010000061.1 GCA_944332705.1 uncultured Bacilli bacterium | reverse complement strand
TAAATATTACTCTTACTACTATTATTTTAACGAGATTTTTGTTATAATTTTAGTTGTTAGGAGTAATTTTTTATGAGAAATTCAAGAAGTGAATTAAGAGAAAAAATAATGGTTATTTTATATCAAATTGATATTTATAATGAAAGAAAAGTCCCGTATGAAGTGGATGAAGTTATAAAAGAAAATATAGAAATTGATAATGAATTTGTAAAAGATATTGTCTATGGGGTTATTACTTATAAGAGTGAGCTTGATAGTATTGCTAATAGTTTGATGAAAGATTGGACTATTGATAGATTAGATAAATCTGGGGCATCTATCATGCGTATGGCATTATATGAACTTAAATATATGGATACTCCCGAAGTGGTAGTCATTAATGAAGCAGTGGAACTTGCTAAAAAATATTGTGATGATTCTGTTAAAAATATGATTAATGCCGTATTAGATAAATATATAAAAGGCTAATATGGAAGTATCAGTTGATATTAAAAATAGCTTGCCGGAATTTAATCATAAATTCATGATGATTAATGGTAAAAGTTATTATGTTAAAGAATGTGATGATAATTTTAATTTAAAAGAAATAATTGCTAAAAGACTTGCGGATATATTAGGCATTAAATGTGCCAGTTATGATATCATCAAGTGTAATGATACTATGTATTATATTTCCGAAGATTTAAAAAAATTGGGTAATGCTCGTAATCTTTCGTTTATTGCATCACCAAGTAGTTCTTTATATCTAATTTGGGATGCATTAGAGAAAATCTCACCAGATAGTAGATTATTAATGCAAGAATTAATTAAAATATATTTTTTTGATTTATTATTTTTAAATAGTGATCGTAAACTTCATAATATTATGCTAGTTAATACCATTAGTTCATCACATCTATATATGATTGATAATTCTTTGTTGTTTTCATCTGGTAGAGCAGAACTTTTTAGTAGTTTAGCTAGATATGATGATTTGGAAGTTATTTCATCGATTAACTGGGACAATAATAAACAAAATGAATTAAATAGACATAATTTAGAATATTTTTTGCAAACTTCTGCAAAAGAGTATGTCGAAATTTTGAAAATTATGATAAAATTAGTACCAGTAGAAGTATTAAAAAAAGTAATAGAAGATATTGAATCAGAATATAATTATGAAATACCTGATAAGGCCATTATGTTAGAGCATTATCAAATTAATTTAGAAAATATTAAAACAATATTAGAAAGTAGGGGTGAATTATATGAACCAAGAATACATAAAAATAAGTGAACTTAATAATTATATTAAAAGCTTGCTTGATAAAGATCATTTTTTAAATAAGATTTATCTTAAGGGAGAAATTAGTAATTTTAAAAATCATACTAGGGGACACCTTTATTTTACTTTGAAAGATGATACCTCAAGAATTAGTGCTGTTATGTTTCAAAGTAGCGCAGTAAAACTTACATTTACCCCAGAAGACGGAATGAATGTTTTAGTTGAGGGCAGAATTTCTGCGTACCCTGCACAAGGAACATATCAAATATATGTTGATAAAATGGAACCTGATGGCCTAGGAGCTTTATATATTGAATATGAAAAATTAAAGAAAAAACTTGCTAGCCTTGGGTTGTTTTCCAAAGAAAAAAAGAAACCAATACCGAGATTTCCAGAGCGTATTGGGGTAATTACCGCACCAACTGGAGCAGCAGTAAGGGATATCATGAGTACCATTAAAAGAAGGTATCCAATGACGGAGGCAATACTTTTTCCTTGTCTAGTTCAAGGTAAGGATGCAGCACCTGATATTGTAAGACAAATAAAAAGAGCTGATTCATATGGTGTTGATACAATCATTGTTGGTCGGGGCGGTGGTTCTATCGAAGACTTATGGGCCTTTAATGAAGAAGCAGTTGCTTATGCAATATATGAGTGTAACACTCCAATAATTAGTGCAGTAGGTCATGAAATAGATTGGACAATTGCTGATTTTGTTGCAGACCTTCGGGCCCCAACACCAACTGGAGCAGCAGAAATGGCAGTACCAACAGTTTTAGATATTAAAACTTTAATTGACAATTATAAAATAAGACTTAATAAAAATATTAAAAATATGGTAAATACCAAGTTTATTAAACTTCGTAGTTTAAGACAAAGTTTTATTCTTAAAAACCCAATGAGTATGTATGAAGTTAAAGAACAAAAACTAGATTCTTTAATTGATACATTAAATAAGGATATTAATAAAGTTCTAAGTGATAAAGATAATAATTTAAATAAAATAAAGATGTCTATAGTACTACAAAACCCATATAATTTAATAAAAGATAAAAAAATAAAGTTTGATTTACTAGTTAATACTTTAAAGCTCGTTAATCCTTTAGGTATTCTTGACAAAGGTTATTCTTTAGTTGAATCAAATGGTAAAATTATTAAATCAAGTAAAGATGTATTAGTTAGTGATTTAATAGATATTAGATTGCATGAAGGTAGTATTAAAGCAGAGGTTAGAGAAATAAATGAGTGAAAGTGGTGACAATTTGTCACCAGTTGAAATGAAAGTGTGACATTTTCACAGTTTAATAAAATGAATAAAAGAAATGGAGGAATAATAATGGAAAATGAAAAAACATTTGAACAAGCATTACAAGAATTAGAAGTAATAGTTAAGGAACTTGAAAGTGGTAATGTCGATTTAGATAAAGCTATTAATAAGTATACAGAAGCTATGAAACTTGCTAAATTTTGTAGTGAAAAATTAAATGATGCTACAGCTAAAGTTAATAAAATATTAACTGAAGATAATAAATTAGAAGAATTTAATGCTGAATAAGGAGGACATATGGAAGTTGAAAAAATAACTAATCGCGATGTCGATTTTGCACAGTGGTATACTGATGTTTGCATGAGTGCAGATTTAGTTGATTATTCTACTGTTAAAGGTAGTATGATTATAAGACCGCTCGGTTATGCTATTTGGGAGGAAATGCAAAAGACACTAGATGAAATGTTTAAAGGAACTGGCCATGAAAATGTGCAAATGCCAATGTTTATTCCAGAATCTCTTTTAAATGTTGAAAAAGAACATGTCGAAGGTTTTGCTCCTGAAGTTGCTTGGGTAACTCATGGTGGTAGGGAAAAATTAGAAGAAAGAATGTGTGTGCGTCCAACTAGTGAAGTATTATTTTGTGATCACTATAAAAAGATAATTAAAACTTATCGGGACTTACCAAAATTATATAATCAATGGTGCACAATAGTTCGTTGGGAAAAAACAACTAGACCTTTCCTTCGCAGTAGAGAAATTTTATGGCAAGAAGGTCATACAATGCACAGAACAGCTGAAGAAGCAATGGAAGAAACATTAAGAATGTTTAATATATATAAAACATTTCAAGAAGAATATTTAGCTATACCAGTTATTACAGGTAAGAAAACCGAAAAAGAAAAATTTGCAGGAGCAGAAGTTACTTACACCCTTGAGGCGATGATGTATGACGGGTATGCTCTGCAAAATGGTACAAGTCATTATTTTGGCAACCATTTTGCTAAAGCTTTTGGTATTGAATTTTTAGATAGTGATAATACCTTAAAAACTCCATATCAAACAAGTTGGGGTGTATCAACTAGAATGATTGGTGCTCTAATCATGGTTCATGGCGATGATCATGGGCTTGTATTACCTCCAAAGATTGCACCATTTAAAGTAGTAATAATACCAATTGGTGAAGTAACAGAAAAACTAGCAGAACTTGAAAGTAACTTAAAAGAAAGTGATATTACCTATAAAGTTGATAATACTAATAAAAGACCGGGATACAAATTTGCGGAAGCCGAAGTTAAAGGTTTTCCAATTCGTATCGAATTAGGTGAGAGAGATTTAAAAAATAATCAAATAACCCTAGTTAGAAGAGATACTCTTGAAAAAATATCTGTACCATTTGCTGAAATAATACCAAAGGTACAAGAACTACTAGAAGATATTCAAATTAATTTATTTGAAACTGCTAAAAAA
>CALVKM010000060.1 GCA_944332705.1 uncultured Bacilli bacterium | reverse complement strand
AAATGCTAAAATAATTTTGTAGGTTTTCCGACATTTTTATATTAGCCATTTCCTACATTATTATTTTAGCATTATCACTCTTGGAAGTGCAATTTATTAAATTTTTAAGTAATATAAGTTCTAACATATATTTTGTTTAGTGTTATTAATTTAATATATGTGATGTTTGGTGAGTCTATAATTTTGGAGATGATATATTTAAAATTAGAAAACTTATTAAAAATTATCACACGGTCAACCAAAATCTTTGATTTCGTATAAAATAACACGTTTAAAATCTTTGATTTCGTGAATTTGTTCTGTTTTTTTACCTTAAATATGCTAAATATATTATATAATCAGTCTAATTTAAATGTTGCCGCATTGCAGCAACATTTGTATTGGTAATATATTATGACCAAAAGATTATATTAATCCACTTGGAGCATTTTCTTCTTAAGAGAATCTTGTGTTAACAAAAAAATACAAATTTTGTGAGTTGATTTGATGAAAAAATGATGAAAATTGGAGATTTTCGACAAAAACCGACAAAAGTTGACGTCAATTGACAAAACTCGACAAAAGTTTTTGTGGCATTTTATGTAAATATAATATATAATGTATTTAGGGACAGGAAAAAATTTAGAGAAAAGAGGAAATAACACAATGAACAAAATGATTAATGTTGTTGCAATCGACGACAACGAAGCAGTCTTAGGAAGTGTTAAAAAGTATTTCAAAGGGAGTGAAGTTGTTAATGTAGTAAAATTATTTACTGATGGAAGGGAAGCGTTAGATTATTTAATAAATTATACTAATGAGTATAATTTATTATTAATCGACATTATTCTTGCGAATATTGATGGCATTAAAATATTGGAAACATTAAAAGAAAAGGGTATTGAGAAGAAAATTATTGTTTTATCAAGTTTTAAAGATGATTTTTCAATTAAAAAAATACAAACCTTAAATGCGAGTTATTATATGCTTAAACCAATTGATTTAAGTATATTAGAATCTAGAATGATGGAATTATTTGAAGTAGATCATAATATAGAATATAAAGGTTCTATAAATGTTGAAGTAGAAGTTAGTTCACTTTTACATGATTTGGGTATACCATCACATGTTAGAGGATATCGTTATATAAGAGATGGTGTAATGTTACTTTATGAAAGTTCATCACTAGTTAATTTAGTTACAAAGGATGTTTATCCGATAATTGCTGAAAAATATGATACTACTTCAACTAGAGTAGAAAGAGCAATTAGACATGCAATTGAAATTAGTTGGATGCGTGGAGATATTAAATTAATGGAAGAATTGTTTGGTAATAGTATTGATTTTGATAGAAGCAAACCAACTAACGCTGAATTTTTAACAACAATTGCGGATAAATTCAAATTATATACTAAAGAATTAATTGGATAGCATATAGAAATATATGTTATTTTTAATGTTTTTTTCAAATTGTATTTTTACTATAATTGTGGTATTATAAGTGTAGTGAAGGTGGAATATGAAAAAAATATTAACAATTATATTTGATGGGTTTGGTATTCGTGATGAAGAATCGGGTAATGCCGTAAAACAAGCGGAAATGAATAACTTTAATCATCTTTGGAAAAGTTATCCCCATGCCCTACTTGATGCATCTGAAGAAGCTGTAGGATTAAATAAAGGCCAAGCCGGTAATAGTGAAGTAGGTCACATGACTATTGGAGCTGGTAGAGTCTTAAAACAATCAGAAATATTAGTTAATGAATTTTTTGAAAATGTAGATTATGAAAATAAAAATGTAGCTAAACTTATGGAACAAAAAGACAAAGATGTTCATATAATGGGGCTTTGTAGTGATGGAAATATTCATGCTGGTGTAGATGATTTTATTAGTATGTATAAATTACTTGTAGAAAATGGTTTTAAAAAAATACATTTTCATCTTATTACTGATGGTAGGGATACTAAAGTTGATGTTTCTTATACTTTTATTAAAATGATTAGTGATTTAATTAGTGAGTATGGTGTAGGAGATATAGTAAGTATTGCAGGACGTTTTTATGCCATGGATAGAGATGAAAACTTTGATAGAACTAAGCTTTATTATGATTTAGTAACTAGAGGTAAAGGTATTAGTTCAATAAATGTTGAGAAAAGTATTAATAGTAGTTATGCCAGTGGCATAACTGATGAATTTATTAAACCAATAATTGCCAGCAATAATGTCATTAAAAATGGCGATGTTTTGATTTGGATGAATTATCGAGCGGATAGGGCTAAACAAATACTAAATGCTTTTGTAAACTATAGTACTTTTGATAAGTTTAGTGTTTTAGATATGAGTAATTTACTTGTTTTTAGTTTTTTGCCAGTTGATAAAAAGATTAAAACTTATAATTTGATAGAACCAGTTGAAGTAAAATCTCCTTTAGGGATATATTTAAGTGAACTAGGATTTACTCAAGCAAGAATTGCCGAATCGGAAAAATATCCGCACGTTACATACTTTTTTGATGGTGGATATGATGGTAAAATTGCGGGATGTGATAAATTTCATATTCCTTCACCTGATGTTGCTACTTATGATTTAAAACCTGAGATGAGTTGTGTTGAAGTTACTAAAAAGGTTGTAAGTGCTATGAATAATGATTATGATTTTATTTTAGTAAATTATGCTAATCCTGATATGGTAGGACATACTGGTAATATGGATGCTACAATAAAAGCTTGTAGTGCAGTTGATTTGTGTTTAGGTAAGTTGCTTGAAAAAGCTGAAGAGAACTTTTATAAAGTCATTTTACTTGCTGATCATGGTAATGCTGATACGATGATTAATGAAGATGGTAGTATTTGTACAACTCATACTACAAGTTTAGTGCCATTTATAATTGTAGATGAAAAAATAAAATTAAAAGATCATGGTAGTTTGGTAAATGTGGCTCCAACAATACTTGATTATATGGATATAGCAGTTCCTAAAGATATGGAAGGAACAGAATCATTATTATTAGAAGAATAAAAAAAGACTTTTTAACGAAGTCTTTTTCTTGTCATTGGCTTATTTTGCTTAAATAAAGAATAATCTTTAGTATATAATATTTGTTTAGCTTTTTGATTTCTTTTTGTTTTATCGGGATTTTTGCCACGATAACATGTTTCTTCCCGGTCTAAATCAAAAGCGTAATTATCAACTCGCCCAAAATCTAACGAATCTTTTTCAATGTCAATTTCTTCATATGTTGGTTCTTCTATAAATTGTTTAATCATCGTAACCCTCCTAGATGCATTATATAATATGTTTGTATGTTTTGTCTATTATTTTATTATTTTTTATCATGATTTTGTTTATATAATACTTCAATCATCTTATTGATAGTTTCTTTATCTTCTAGAGGTAGTTCATGATATTTGTTCATTATTTCATTTTCACTAAACAAACCTTCAATGTTTGTATTTAGGATTTTAGCTATTTTATAAGCAACTGGTAAAGATGGTGTTCTAGTATTAGTTTCATAAAAGGTAATACTTTGTTGAGAAATACCAACTAGCATACTTAATTTAACTTGAGTCATATTTTTCTTTTCTCTTAGTATTTGCATATACTTAAAATCCATATTTACCACTCCAAGTAACATTATTGCACAAAAAGATATCTAAAACTTTTACTCAGAGTAGTAATTTATATAAAATTATGTTATAATTTTAACATAGGATGTGATATGGTGATTACTAGTAAGAAAAAAGTATTGTTGATAAGTGGAGTGTTATTAACATTAATAATAATATTTAGTACTATTTTCATTGTTAATAAAAATAGTGTTAACAATGAATTTGTATTAAAAGATAATAAATCAATTAACAACTCATTTTTAACATTAATGTTAGAACAAGAAGATGGAACATATCAAGAGTCAACAAGTAATACATGGCCAGGGGAAGGTTATATTTTTAATAAAGAATTATCTTCTTGTCAAAATGGTGGAGAACTAGATTATGATAGTGAAAATAATAAAGTAATACTTTATAGTAATAAATCAGATGGCTGTTATGTTTATTTTGATATATATAATAAACCAACAATAAATAGTATTAATTTAGGAGAAGTAACAAATAATAGTATAACTATTACAGTT
>CALVKM010000059.1 GCA_944332705.1 uncultured Bacilli bacterium | reverse complement strand
ATATCACCTTTAAATTAATTTTATTTTGTTATATAATAAGTATATGAGTTGTAATTTTTAAACTTTAAAAAATTGAGGTGAAATACATTGGATAGAGCAATAACTTTTGCGGATTTGGAAGAAAAGTTAAAAAAAAGAGAGAATTATGCGGAGATAAAAAGAGCGTATCTTTATGCTTTAGAAGAACATAAGGGGATGAAAAGACTTACTGGGGATGATTTTATTACCCATCCTTTGGAAGTTACTAAAATACTTATGGATTTAAATGTGGATGATACAACTTTAATAGCATCGCTTCTTCATGAAGTTATTAATAATGGCAATAAGACTTATGAAGATTTAAAGGAAGACTTTGGAGATGAAGTGGCAATGATTGTGAGTTCCGTATCTAAAATTAATAAATTAGAACTTCCTGATAATAATGAAAAGTCTGTTATATATTTAAGAAAAATACTTGTAGGTCTTGCTGAAGATGTTAGAGTACTTTATATAAAGCTTGCTGATAGACTTCATAACATGCGCACCAACTGGGCGATAAATCCAGCGAAACAAAAAGAAAAAGCTAATGAAACGATGAGTGTTCTTGTTCCGATAGCTCACAGACTTGGGATAAATTCAATTAAAAGTGAATTAGAAAACTTAAGTTTATATTATTTAAAACCAGATGTTTATAATGATATATTAGAAAAATTAAATAATACGGTATCCGAATTAAATGATTACTTAGAAGAAATGAAGGAAAGTATTATTGAACTTCTTAGTGATGCTGGCATTACATTTGAAATAAAGGGAAGAGTTAAGAGTGTTTATAGTATTTATAATAAACTTAATAATGGTAAGAAATGGGATAATATTTATGATATTTTAGCTTTAAGAGTGTTTGTTAATACGGAAGCTGAATGTTATCAAGTAATTGGTTTAATTCACTCAAGATTTAGACCAATGCCTAAGAGATTTAAAGACTATATTGCATCTCCTAAAGAAAATATGTATCAATCTCTTCATACAACCGTATTTGGTGTTGAAGGTAAAGTATTTGAAATACAAGTTAGAACTTATGAAATGGATGAAATAGCTGAAAAAGGGTTAGCGAGTCATTGGTCTTATAAAGAAAAAGGAACTAAGAAGATTCAAAATATTATGGAACAAAAATTAGAAATGTTTCGTAATGTAATTGATGCTAGTAATGATGAATCTGATATTGACTTTGAAGAAGCGGTTAATACTAATATATTTTCTGATTTAATTTATACTTATACTCCAAAAGGAGATGTAATTGAGTTGCCGATTGGTTCAACTCCGATAGACTTTGCTTATAGGATTCACTCTAAGGTTGGGGACACCACTGTTGGAGCAGTTGTAAATGATAAAATAGTACCACTTTCATATGAACTACAAAATGAAGATGTGGTAAACATTAAAACTAATCAAGCAGCTACTCCTAATCAAGATTGGATAAATTTATGTAAAACAAATCAAGCTAAAAATAAAATAAAAGCTTATTTTAGTAAGAAGGATAAAGAACTTTATATTACTAAAGGAAAAGATATATTAGAAAAAGAACTTAGAAAAAGAAAATTATCATTTAGTGAGGTGCTTAATAATGAAGCAGTTGATAAGATTCTTAAAGATTTAAAATTAAAAGATTTAGATGATATTTATTTTTCTATTGGAAGTTTAAGGTATACTGCTGGTTATATTATTAATTTATGTAGTAATGACTCTAAAGATGTTGATGATATTTTAATTGAAAGAAAAAGAGAAATGCCTAAAATTAATTATAAGAGTGATATATTAGTTGAAGGTACTCCAAATATCATGGTTAATATTGCTAAGTGTTGTATGCCTGTTAAAGGTGATGATATTGTTGGGTTTATCACTAAAGGACAAGGTATAAGTATTCATAAGAAAAATTGTAAAAATGTATGCTTTGATAGTGATAGATTAATTGAAGTATCATGGAATATGGATAGTACAAATTATTACTATACTAATATTTATGTAACAATTAAAGATAATAAAGATATTTTAGCAGAAGTAATAACAGAAATAGGTAAGAGAGATTCTTTAGTTAGATCATGTAAGACTACACTAAAAGATGAAAGGCTAGTATATGAACTTAATATTAGGATAAAAGATAAAGATGAATTAGAACATATTAAAAATTCAATTAGAAAATTAAGTAATGTTGTAGATGTTACGGATAACTTGTAGGTGATTTATGAGAAGAAGTATCATGGTAGACATGGATGAAGTTATAACTGAGGGAGGTTTCTTATATTTAATTAATGAATATTTAGGAACAAATTATACTAAAGAAGATGTAGGGGGCTATTACATGCAAGATTTAGTTCCTGATAAAGATAAATTTTTTAAATATTTTATATCGAAAAATATGTATGATTATAATATTTTACTACCTAATGTTAAAGAGGTTTTAGAAGAGTTACAAAAATATTATGATATTTATATTGGCACTTCTTATATAATTCCTGAATTACCTAGAGAAAGTAGTATGATACTTAAATACAAACATGAATTTTTATATGACAATTTGCCTTTTATTAAACCAGAAAATTATATATTTATTACTAATAAATCTTTACTTGGTTGTGATATTAAAATAGATGATAAATTAGATAATTTAAAAAATGCGAAAATTAAGTTATTATTTGATTCATATCATAATAAAAATTTAAGTGATGATTACCTAAAAAGTGTTGGGGTTATAAGAGTGCATAGTTGGTTAGAGATTAAAGATATTTTGGAGGGAATTGATGAAAGTAGTAGTTCAAAGAAGTAAAAAATCTAGTGTTAGTGTTGCTGGTAAAATAGTGAGTGTTATAGATAAGGGCCTAGTTTTACTTGTTGGTTTTACGGAAGGTGATACTGAAGAAAAACTAGTTAATATGGCTAGAAAAGTAGCAAATCTTAGAATTTTTGATGATGAGGTAGGCATTATGAATAAATCAATTCTTGATGTTGGAGGTTCAATTCTATCAATTTCCCAATTTACTTTATATGGAGATGCCACCAAAGGGAATAGACCATCATACATTAAAGCTATGAAAGGTGATGAAGCCATAGTTTTATATGAAAAGTTTAATAATGAACTAAATAAATATGTGGAAACATTACCTGGAGTTTTTGGTGCTGATATGGAAGTTTCGATAACAAACTCCGGACCTGTAACAATAATTCTTGAAATGTAGGTGTATTAAATATGAAGTTAAAATTTAAACTAAAATTTACAGACTCTAAAACCATGGCTAGATTGGGAGAGATAAGTTATAATGATAAAACCTATGAAACACCTATGTTTATGCCAGTTGGTACTAATGCAACAGTTAAAACGTTATCTCCAGAAGAGTTAAAAAGTATTGGTTCTGGTATAATTCTTTCTAATACTTATCATTTATGGTTAAGACCTGGTGAAGATATAGTAGCTAAGGCTGGTGGTCTTCATAAATTTATGAATTATGATGGCCCAATTTTAACTGATTCTGGTGGTTATCAAGTATTTTCCTTAGCAAAACCTAAAGATATTACCGAAGAAGGAGTTAAGTTTAAAAACCATTTAAATGGGGATAATTTATTTTTGACTCCCGAAAAATCAATTGAAATTCAACAAAAACTTGGTAGTGATATTATGATGAGCTTTGATGAATGTGTCAAATGGCCAAGTACTCACGAATATATGGAACAAAGTGTTGAAAGAACTCTAAGGTGGGCAAAAAGAGGAAAAGATGTAAAAATAGATAATAATCAATTACTGTTTGGAATTGTGCAAGGTGGAGAATATCCAGATTTAAGAAAGCATTGTTGTGAAGAATTAGTTAAAATGGATTTTGATGGCTATTCAATCGGGGGAACTTCCGTCGGCGAAGACAAACCTACCATGTATAAAATGGTTGAATATACAACGCCTTATTTACCAGAAGATAAGCTTCGTTATCTTATGGGAGTTGGTGATCCTATTGATTTAATTGAAAATGTAATGCGGGGTGTTGATATATTTGATTGTGTATCACCAACAAGACTAGCAAGACACGGTCATGCTTATACCAAACATGGCAAAATCAACTTAAAAAATAGTAAATATAAAGAAGATTTTACCCCAGTTGATGATTGTGATTGTTATGCTTGTAAAAATTATAC
>CALVKM010000058.1 GCA_944332705.1 uncultured Bacilli bacterium | reverse complement strand
CCTATAATCTTCACCTGTTGCATCAGCTCCATAAATATAATAACCTTGCTTTTGCAATTTTTTAATAGCATCAACTAAATTACTAACCATAATTATTTTTACTTTATTTATGGTCCCCGCACTAGTTTTTACAACTGTATCAGTAATTTTAACTGCTCGATCTTTAGGAATAATTATTGATGTAACTCCTGCTGCAGCACAAGTTCTAATTATTGCTCCAAAATTATGAGGATCTTCTAAATGATCAAGCATAACTAAAAAATCCCCTTCAAAATCATTTAATCCAAAGTACTTATAATCATTTACTTCTATAACTACACCTTGATGATTACCTTTAACAAGTTTATTTAAATAATCATTTGTAACGTGCTCACATTTAATATTATTTTTTTCACAATATTCTAAAAACTCTATTCTTGACGTAAAAACTTTCTTAATATTCTCTTTTTTTGTTTCTTTTAAAACATTTTTCCCAAATACTTTCATAACTACCTCGCTTTTGTTTTCTATTATAACATAGTTTCTTTAAAAATAATGTCGATTTTTGTCGAAAACCTTAAATTTCTACTAATAAATAGATATAATATATTGCAAATATAGCAAGCATAACAATTGCTTCTTTTTTATCAATTGTTTTTTCACTCCTAGCAAAAATAAATAACATAAATGAAGATAAGAATGTGGCAATAATATCAACTATACCAAAACCTGTAAGTACTACATTACCATAAATTAAAACCGGCAAACCTAAAACTATACAAATATTAAAAATATTAGTTCCGATTATATTTCCTATCGCCATATCATACTCGCCTTTTTTAGCACTAGTAACAGTCATTACCATCTCTGGAAGACTAGTGCCAACAACTATTGCAAACATCGTTATTACTTTTTCACTAATGTTAAGCCTATTAGCAATATTCTCTGCCGCATTAATAATTAAATCACTACTATAAATAATTAAAATAATTGATACAACTAATAAAACAACTGATAAAATAGGACCATATTTAATTTCTTGGATACCACTTTCTTGTTCATTACTTTTTTTAAATAACATTTGAACCAAATAAACAACAAATAACAAAAACAGTAAAATTAGTATTACAGCATCAGTTCTGGAAAATGTATCATCTGTAAAAGGGTTAAAGATGCTATCAAGCATAAGAATTGAAAATACTGTAGTTATAATTAAAAGAAGTGGTAATTCTTTTTTAATTGTTGCATGTTTAACTTTAATAGAACGGATAAATGCTGCAAGGCCAATAATTAAAAAGACATTGACAACACAACTACCAACAATATTAGCAAAAGCCATTTCACCATCACCAGTAGCAACACTCCGAAAAGATATAGCAATTTCTGGTGCACAGGTACCAAAAGCAACAATTGTTAGGGCAATAAGCATTTTCGGAACATGCCATTTTAAAGCAAGTGAAGATGCCGCATCGACTAAAAAATCTGATGCTTTAATAATTATAATAAAACCAATTATTAAATATATCGCTTGCATACTACCACCATCGTCTTTATTATACAATAAAAGTTAGTATTTTATAAAGATTTTCAAATAAAAAGACACTTTTATGTGTCAATTAAAGCATATTTTTCTTCTTAAGCCACCAGGCAATGCATAAGGATATTATTAAGGATATTAAAATAATTAAAGCAAATGATGCGGGATTTTTTTCCAGTTCTCCAAGAGGAACATTCATACCTAGAAAAGATGCAATCATTGTTGGTACGGAAAATACAATAGTAATACCGGTTAAAAATTTCATTAAAACATTTAAATTATTAGAAATTATTGAACTATAAGTATCCATTGTTGATGATAGAATTTCTCTATAAACAGTACTAGTTTCAATACTTTGTTTATTTTCAAGAGTGGCATCTTCTAGCAACATTGCTTCTTCCTTACTAAAATCTAGCATATTTTCTTTTTGCAATTTTTCAAGTACCATTCCATTAGCATGTAAACTGGTAATGAAATAAACCAATGTTTTTTGAATATTTAAAAAATTAAGTAGTTGTTTATTATCTGTTGCTTTATAAGTATTATTTTCAATTCTTACAATATCTTCATCAATAGATTCCAAAGTTATCAAATAACTTTGAGCGGATTTCAATAAAATTTCAATTAATAATTTATTTATTTCTAATGTATTAATACCTTCCATACTATTTAAAAAAGCATGTTCAACTAAAGATACAGTAGTAATACAAGTATTACTCACAATAATTCCCAAAGGATATGTAACATATTTATTCTTAATGCTTGTATCTTTCATAAAGGGAACATCCACTACTATTAATGTAGCATTATCTAATCTCTTTACTCTAGGCAATTCTTTTTCTACAAGTACTTGAGATATTATATTAGTATCAATCTTTAGGGCATCTGCAACCATTTTTATTTCTTCCTCACTAGGCTTTACTAAATTAATCCAAGTATTTTTTTCTATTTTACTACATTTTTCTAAATCGCTACTATTTTTTTTACTCTTTAAAATACTAATCATCATTACACCTCTACCATTTTTATAAGGTAAAAAACAAATAAAGTCAAGAGAATTATACTCTCTTGACCTTGCTAGACGCTCATTTAACGAGTTTTTGATTTAAATTGATGCTTATATTCTTCATAAGTAATATCATCATCACCCATAGTCATAAAATAACCTGGAGTAGTTTTACATAAAGAATATATTCCATGGTTTTCCATATTAGCAATTAAAACAGCAACATTTTTATATTGAGCTTTAATATCATCAATAGTTAGTATTTCTCCAAAATATATCCACGATGAATAATTGAATTTTTCTCCTTTAGTATCTTGATTAAAATACCTAAATCCAATAGTTTTTCCATCGTCTTCTACAAGTTCAGGATTTCTACTTTCTGCTTCACTAATTTCTGGTATAACTGGCTTATTTGCTTTCTTTTTTTCGATAAATGTTTTTATTTCCATAATACCTCCATCTAATGACTATTATTATAACAAAGAACTAAAAGTCAAAATAAATTTTGACTATCCTTGTATCACTACAAGGCATTTCTGCTTCACCAAGTCCTTTGGACTCTCTACAGACCAAATTCGGATGGTCGCCACCCTACTATCTATTTAATTTAATTATTTTTATTTATACTAAACTTTGCATATATATTTTTAATCCTTCAAACATTATATTGATACTAGCATTAATATCACGATCATGTATATATCCACATTTAGGACATTCCCACTTTCTTATACTTAAATCTTTTAACTTCTTATTTTGATATTCACATACGCTACATATTTGGCTACTTGGATAATATCTATTTACTTTATATAATTTTTTGTTTTTCCAAAGACACTTATATTCCAAGACTCGTTTTATTTCTGCAAGTGGGATATTCACTAAATGTTTTGCTATACTTTTTGTTTGATACATTGCTTTAATATCTAAATCTTCCATTACTATAATATCATTATCTTTAATTATTTTATTTGTTATATCATGGATTAAATGCTTACGGATGTTTTATAGTTTCATATATGCTCGTTTTATTTTTAATTTTATTTTCTCTCTACTCTTGCTTCCTTTTTGACATCTTGCAAGAGCCTTTTGTAAGCCCTTCATTCGTTTATTAATATTTGCACATTCTAGGTTGTTTTCTATCTTTTCATTATGATTAGTTATTATTAAATCTTTTATTCCTAAATCTAGTCCTACAATACTTCTAGGTTGAAATGGTTGCTCTATTAGTGGTTCTTCTACTAATACACTTACATAATACTTAAAACCTGCTCTTCTTATAACTGCACTTTTTATATTACCTATATGATATATTTCTTTTAACACGGGTAATGTTATTGTTCTGTTTTTTAAATCTACTCTTATACTTTCACCTTTATAAGTATTTTTAATATTATTGGTTTTATAACTATTACCAGTATCTTTATTTTTAAATTTAGGAAATCCATTATTTTGACTAAAAAATCTATGATATGCATTTTCTAAATTAAATACAGCTGCTCTTAAACTACAACTATCCACTTCTTTTAACCAGGGATAATCTTTACATAATTGTGGTATTTCTTTTATTTGTTCATAACAAGTTAAAGTTCTACCAGTTTTTTTATATTCATTTATTCGTTCTTCTAAAAAATGATTATATATAAATCTAGAACAACCAATAGTTTGATTGATTAACTTTTTTTGTTCATCACTCGGATATAATCTAAATTGATAACCTTTTAAAATAGTAGTCATACCAAATTTCCTCCTTGTAAATCAAGTATACCAAACAGTAGTTTGGATGTCAATAATTTTATTTAAAAAAGTATAACTTTCTGGTAATGTCAATATAAAAATGTAGGTTTTTGCTAAAATAATTTTGTAGGAAAACCTACATTTTTATTTTAGCAG
>CALVKM010000057.1 GCA_944332705.1 uncultured Bacilli bacterium | reverse complement strand
AAAACTGTTAGAAAGAATGAAAGAATTCGAATGTACTCGTGATGTTGGAAATCTATATAAATTTATTAGATATAAAAACGAAATACAATATCTTAACAGAAAATTCCATGTAAATCTAGATAAAAGATATCAAACTCGAAGAGAAATTAAAAAATTATTGAAATATTGAGTATTACACAACATTCATAACATCAAACTAGCCCAGATTTTACCTGGGCTAGCTCATTTTTACTGCAAAACAAAAGATTAAATTATACCAAAGAAATTACCATATGTAAATAGTTATAGCAAAATTTTTAAAAATAATGTATAATTATAGTAGTGATATTATGAAAAATATAATTGAAAATATTAAAGATAAAGATGTTGTATATTATTTAGAATATTTAAAATATGAAAGAAGATTATCAGATAATACTATAGATTCTTATGGGGAAAATTTATTAATGTTATTAGAACAGACTAGGAAAGATGCCTTAAGTTTAAGTAGTGATGATATTAGAAATTTTTTATTAAATGTAGAGGCCAGTACTAAAACTAAAGCTCATTATTTGTCGGTTTTTAATTCATTTTATAATTATATGATCTTTAATAAAAAGATAAATATTAATCCTTGTGATAGTATTAAAGCTCCAAAGCTTGAGAAGAAACTGCCTAATTATCTTACTGATGAAGAGGTAGATAAACTACTTGATATAAGACTTATTAAACCAGTTGATTATCGTAATAAAGCAATGCTTGAAGTATTATATGCAACAGGAATTAGAATTAGTGAACTTACCAATTTAGAGCTCAATCAAATAGATTTTGATGAATGTATTATAAGAGTTCTTGGCAAAGGCAAAAAGACAAGAATTGTGCCACTTGGTGATACCGCAATAAAATTTTTAACTTTATACATAAATGATTACCGGAAGTTTCTACTTAAAACAAAGACAAGTAATTATGTATTTATTAATAAAGATGGAAATAAAATAAGTAGGCAAGGTTTTTTTAAGATAATTAAAAAATTAGCCAAAGAGGCAAATATAAATAAAGATATTTCTCCGCATACTTTAAGGCATTCTTTTGCAACACACTTACTTAATAATGGAGCGGATTTAAGGGTTATTCAAGAGTTACTGGGACATGAAAATTTAGCTACAACCGAAATATATAGTCATTTGAGCAATAAAAAAATCGAGGAAGATTATAATCATCATCCTCGGGCTCATAAAGAAAGGGGAATTAATTAATTACAACTTTCGTTACGAGCACTTGAATTGCTGCGTGCTTTACTTCTTGCACCGTTTGAACTAGAAGCTTTAGAATTATTTCTTGCATTACTTCTAGCTGAATTTCTTGATTTACTCATTATATTTTCCTCCCAGTACTATTATGCTACATTTATAAATAATTAATCATAAAATAATTGGTAATATTTAGAAAGGATTTGATAATATGAATAAACCATTAATTGGCATTACTTGCCGCACTATAAAAAGTGATGATAGAGATATTTTAAAGGTAAATAAAAGTATTGTAGATTATGTTATAAAGTCTGGTGGAATACCTTTGCTTATCTTAAGTGACATGGATTTTAGTATTTTCGATGGTTTTATTTTCCCTGGAGGATATTCTTGGGAAAATTTAGATGAAAAGGTATTAAAATATGCGTATATTAATGATATACCAGCTTTAGGTATTTGTGCGGGTATGCAGTTAATTGCATCAATGGATAAATTTGGTAATGTGGTAGATAATTGCGTATCTACTCCTAATAGTAAACATCAAAGTAAAGATGAATATGTTCATGAAATAACTATAAATAAGGGAATACTTTTCGATATTTTAGGTAGTAATAAAATAATCGTTAATAGTAGACACAATGATACTGTTAATTTAAATGATAATTTTGTAGTAGATGCAAAAAGCCGTGATAATATTATTGAAGCTGTGCATATACCTAATAAAACATTTATATTAGGGCTACAATGGCATCCAGAAGATTTAAGTGATGAATATAGTAAAAAAATATTTCAATATTTTATTGAGAAGTGTAAAAAATAGTGATATACTTAAATAGAGCCACACCGGTATCTCCGGTGTGTTTTTCTTATTTATGGAGGATTTTATGACAAAGTATGTATTTGTAACTGGGGGTGTTTGTTCAGGGCTTGGAAAAGGCATTACTGCATCTAGTATTGCCTTACTTTTAAAAGCTAAAGGTTATAAAGTGTTTATGCAGAAATTTGATCCATATATGAATGTGGATCCAGGAACTATGTCACCGATTCAACATGGTGAGGTGTTTGTAACTGCTGATGGCTGTGAAACTGATCTTGATTTAGGGCATTATGAAAGGTTTATTGATGAAGAGTTAAACTATACTTCTAATATCACTAATGGTAAGATTTATTCAAGTGTTATTGAAAAAGAACGAGTAGGGGATTATCTTGGTGCTACAATTCAAATAGTACCACACATATCAAATGAAATTAAAAATAAAATTTATGAAGCGGGAACTAGCAGTGGAGCAGATATAGTAATCACCGAAATCGGTGGTACAGTTGGGGATATTGAATCTGCTGTTATGATGGAATCTTTAAGACAATTTAGATTAGAGATGGGTATTAATAATTCTTTATTTGTTCATACCACTTTAGTACCATTTTTATATGGCTCAAATGAACTTAAAACTAAACCTACCCAAAATAGTATTATTGAACTAAGAAGACTTGGTATACAACCAGATATTATTGTTACTAGAGCACCAATAGAATTAGGTGTTCATGTTAGAGAAAAAATAGCACTTTTTGGTAGTATTCCTAAAGAAAATATTATTGAAGCTAAAGATGAGGCTAATATTTATCAAATACCAATAAACTTTCATAAACAACATATTGAAGATATAATTATAAAACAATTTGATTTAAAAATTACTAAAAGTGACTTAAGTAATTGGGAAGATTTAATAAATAGGGTTAATAGTTTGGACAAAGAAATTGAAATAGCTTTAGTTGGTAAATATACAGAACTGGAAGATGCTTATCTTTCCGTTAAAGAAGCACTAAAGTCTGCTGGATATAAATATAATACAAAGATTAATATTAAATGGGTAGATAGTGAATATTTAGAAGATGTAAAAGTAAATTTAAAGGAAGTATTTAAAAAATCTAGTGGCATAATCATTCCTGGTGGTTTTGGTTCAAGAGGGACACAAGGCATGATTAATGCTTGTCGTTATGCTAGAGTAAATAAAGTGCCATATTTAGGTATTTGTTTAGGTATGCAAATAGCAGTAATTGAGTTTGCTCGTAATGTTTGTGGCATAAATGATGCAAGTAGCAGAGAATTTGATGAATTAGCAGAAAATCCTGTAATTGATTTAATGGCAGATCAAAAAGCCATCATCAATAAAGGTGGAACATTAAGACTTGGTAATTATAGATGCTCTTTAAAAAAAGGAACCCTTGCTTATAAAGATTATAAAAGTGATGAAATATTAGAGCGGCATAGACATCGTTATGAATTTAATAATAATTATAAAGAAATATTAGAGAAAAATGGCCTAGTAATAAGTGGTATTAATCCCGATGCTAATTTGGTAGAAATTATTGAACTAGAAAATCACCCCCATTTTATAGCTTGTCAATTTCATCCGGAATTTAAAAGTCGTCCGACAAGATGCCATCCATTATTTGATTCATTTATTAAAGCAAGTATTGAAAACAAAAAATAAAACTGTTATAATATTTTTGAAAAACAATAGTGTCCTATATTTAAGCTAGTCGTTTAAGTGGAGATTTAGTAAATATATTGTATAGTTAAAGGCAAGCATCATAAACTTGTCTTTTTTTTAATATACTTTAAGTAAGGAGGAATTTATGCAAGTATTGATACCTTTACTTATATCTACTATTGCAGGTCTATCTACCTGCCTTGGAGCATTAATAATATTTTTTAAAATAGATTCCGCTAAAATAAATAAATTTATTGCATTTTGCCTAGCATTTTCAGCAGCAGTAATGATTGGTATATCAATATTTGATTTAATTCCTGAATCTTTTTTTGCTTACTTTGGAGTGTATGGTTTATCTAAATCAATTCTTTTACTGTTAATTGCTTTTATAATAAGCTATATAGTTATTACTTTTATGAGTACTCTTATTAATAAACAAGAGCAAAAACAAGATTTATATAAGCTGGGAATACTTAATATGATAGTATTAATACTTCATAATTTGCCCGAAGGTATTGCAACATTCTTAAGTAGTTATCAAAGTATAGATTTGGGTATTAAATTAAGTGTAGCTATAATGCTTCATAATATTCCCGAAGGAATTAGTATAGCTATACCAATATACTATGCAACAGGAAGTAAGATGGAAGCTTTTAAAAAAGCTTTTTTGTCAGGAATTGCTGAACCTATCGGAGCAATACTAGCTTTTATTTTTTTAAAGAACTATATTACGGGTATGATGATTAGTATAATACTTGTTGTTGTTGCAGGTTTAATGATTACTTTAGCTATTCAAGAATTAATTCCGGCATCTTTAAAATATAAGGAAAACAAAGTATTATGTTT
>CALVKM010000056.1 GCA_944332705.1 uncultured Bacilli bacterium | reverse complement strand
TTTCTTGCAGATAATTATTAAAAATTGCAATTTTGCAATTTTTTTAAATATTTCGACAGGATTCGACAATTTTTTTAAAATGAGTGTGCTATTATATAGAGCCAAGGAGGTAAAATTTTGGAAACTAAAGAATTTTTCCCAGCTATATATAATGTTATATTTAAAAATGTATGTATTGATGATGATTATGGTAAAATTGTTTTAAGCCTGATTCTTAGTACTATATTTGATAGAAAAATAATAGTAAAAAGATATATTGTCCCAACTCTACCGCAGCGTACTAAAGAAGAAAAAGAAAAGAATCTTGATGTTTTAGTAGAAACTAATTATGGTTATATGGTAGTAGAAATGAATAATGGTGACTTTAATAAAACTAAGTTATATCGAAATTATATGTATTTAATGAGTTATGCTTCTCAGAAAGAATTGACTAATGGAAAATATGATGTTAAAAATAATTATATATTGGTTAATTTGAATGCTAATTGTCAAGTAACAAAAGAACCTATTGAAATTTTTGAATATAGAAATGAGAATTTTGATTGTATATTAGATAATGTTAAAGTTTGTAATGTAAGCCTAGATAGTTTAGAAAATCTATGTTATAATGATGAAGAAGAAATGGATAAATATAGATATTTATTAATGCTAAAATTGGAAAAACAAGCATTAGAAGAGTTTTATCCAGAAGATGAATATGTAAGGAGTTTTAAAGAAATAGTTATGAGAATAAATGATAATATTGAGTTTTACTGGGGAGTAACACCCGAAAAAGATAGAGAAATGTTATATAAAGGTGAATTAGATGAAAAATATGATGATGGCTTTGCCAATGGAGAAAAGCGTGGTATCGCGAAGGGAGAAAAGAACGCAAATATAAAGACTGCAAAAAGATTGCATAAACTAGGAATACCTTTAGAAACTATATCAGAAGGAACTAACTTAAGTATGCAAGAACTATCCCAAATAGTTGGAGGTGGAGCAGAAACTAATCCGAGTGATGTTGGTAAATTATTTGATAAAAAATAGTTTCCTTGTGGATGTTAATGGTGAATATTATGCAAGATGAAAAATATATTAAAGCTTATATAGGAAAAAATCATGATAAAATAATGAATTCTACTTTTTCCTGGCCAACTTTCTTAGTATCAATGATTTATTTTTTATATCGTAAATTATGGTTATATGCATTAATTTATTATATTATTAGTTTTTTAATAACTTTAATATTTGATTCGATTTTTAATATGCCTACAATTACTAGTTTAATATCTATTATATTTTCATTTATTGTAGCTATGAAATTTAAAGATTTATATTTATATAAAATAAATAGAGATATAAATAAGATAAAGATGAGTACTAATAATGAAGAAAAGATACTAGAAAAGATCAAGAAAAAGGGTGGAGTATCTAATATTGCTTTAATAATTTCTATTGTTATATATTCAGTTATATTAATAATTTCATATAAAGAAGAATATGAGAGAATATCTAATATTTTAAATAATACTAATGATTTAAAAGAAGAAAAAACTACAAGAATTGATTATAATGTACCTGATGGTTTTGTAAATAATTATGAAAGTAATACATATTCTTCTTATAGATATACCGATGAAGAAAATGATTGTAATTTTATAATCCAAACTATGAATAATAATTATGATAATGAAGAAATGTATTTAAAAAATGTTTATCAAGCAAGTAATATTGATAGTATAATTATTAACAATTATACATGGTACTATTTTAATGAAGAAAATTCTTATATTTATGCTTTAATTTATGAAGATAAATTATATGCTTTAAATTATTATATAAATAAAGATAGTGAAGTATGTAGTAATTATTTAAATGAACTAAGTAATTCTTTAAAAGTTATTGTCAATAATGAAAACTCGTGATAAAATTTAAATGTGGTGAAGATATGAACAAGGAAAAAATTATAATGATTATTATAGTGGTTATATTAGTAATAGGATTAGGTTTTCTATTTATAAAACTCTTTGATTTTGAAAACCAAACTGATATAAATAATGAATCTAATATTTCCAAAGAAGTAGATGAAGAAACAATTCATCAACTATATTCTTATTTTTTAGAAAATAACGAAGTAGAATATAGTGGTATACATTCTACCCATTATGTGGGTAATAAAAATATTGTAAATCAAAATCCTCAATATGTTAATGCGATGATTTATCAATATATTTTAAATAATAATCAATCAAGTTTAGAAACTTTAACTAGTGAAGAACTAAGTACTGTAGTAAATAATTCGCAAAATTATACACCTCTTTATAAAGTTAGCTTGTCTAAATTTGAAGAAGTTACAAATTTACTTTTAGGACCAGAAGTAACCCTTAGACCGCGAGAATTTGCTTATACAAATAAAGTTAAGGCTGTTTTTGCGAATGATTATTATTATATTTATGATACACTTGAAGAAGTGGATAAAGACTTTATCGAATTTAAAGCCATAACCCGCTATGCAGTATCAGAAGATGAAATAACAATTTATGAATATTATTTAAAATGTGATACAACAACTAATGTTTGTTTTAATGATGAAGCTAGAGACTCTTTAAGCGATATTACTTATACTATTGATTTTAATATTAATAATTACTTAAATAGTTTAACAATTTATGAACATACTTTTAAATATAATAGTGAAAATGATTCCTATTATTGGTATTCATCACAAATGGCATAATCTAGAAAAGGGGGAATATAAATGGAAATTAATAACATATTTGAAATTTGTAAGAGAAAATTAGAAGAACAGGTTAAATATTTATATGATAATAGTGAAAATTATATACAGGATTTAAAAGAATACTTAACAAAAGACGCAATAGAAAAAGAATTTCGAGGAAATATTTCACCTAGCTTAGCTTATATTATAACTAAATTAATTGTTTATTCTGATGCATATGTTTCTTTTAATTTTGCAACTACAATTTATGAAGATTTTGAATTATATGAAGCTTTATCTTATTATATTGAATTATTACCTTTAGAAAAGAAAATTGATAGAGAAATAATTGACGAAATTTTACAAGAATTTGTTATATTTACTATAAAAAATTATTTAGAAAAACATTTAGCTTACGAAAATATTTTAAATAACTTATCAACAATTTTATCGATTAATCCTTTTAGTATTTTTTCATTCCAAGAGATATTGCAAGATTTAACTACAGAAGAAGAAACAATTATAACAATATTAGAAATCTATAAAATAGCAGAATCAAAAGTTAATGATGATTCTTCAGATGAAGATTTTATCAATAATTTTCGCACCGAAGTTAAAAGAGTAAGAGCAGATGATGCATTAATTTATCAATATATTATTGCTAATGTTTATAAACATTTAATTGTTGAACAAGAAAAAAATATTTTAGATTCTTCATGGCAAGATTTAATTTTCTATATTGAAAGTACTCCAATTGCTGAAATAATAGAAGAAATGCGCGGAAATTATATCTTAGATGATTTTGCACCGGATTTAGATAATCCAGATTTAGATGATATTGATGATTTTGCTATAAATATGATTGAAAAGTTTTATATTGATAATATAAGTATAACTAGAGAAAGAGTAAAAAGTGAAAACTTAGTACTAGCAAGATCTCCGAAAAAGAATATTTGTAAAGCTTTAAATCCATTTGAAAACAACTGATGAATAATAATTATTCATCAGTTTTTAATACAGCATGAAGAACATAACGGTTATATTCATCAGCACAAGTAGATAAAGTTATTATTTTATCATCACCACTAAGTTCTACACCAAAATCATATATACTTCTATCCTTTAACATGTTGAAAAATTCTAATCTATCGGTATCATCAGCAAAAATAGTTTTCATGTAGTCGGTCGTAACACTTATTTTATAAACAGAAAATACTTGATATTCTAAATTTTCATACAATGTTCTAAAACTAAGTGTTTGATTTTCGGGATTACTATACCAACTATATCTTAAGGTATTTTGTAGTGTTCCAAACATAACACCACTTTGATATCTATTATGAGCATAAAGAATAATATTATCACTTAAATTTTCTGTATTATTACGATAATCCATAAATACCCAACCATTATTATCTTTTTCTAAATAAAAATTATGTTTTAAATAATATTCATTGTTTTTAGCTTGAACTATAGGATAATCTATATTAGTATTATTCAATTTAATCCAACCAACAACCTCAGGATTAACGTTTATTAAGCTAGCAATATCTTCATTTACAACTAATAATTCACCATCTTCTTTATCTTTATTTAATTCATTAATTATTTCCTCTGAATTATTTATCTCAATTACTTTAGTTATATTTTCTTTAATATTTCTATCATTTTGCATTGATTCATAATTATCATATAAAACATAACCAAAAGAGAAAAATACAATTAGTAATATTAAATATCCACAAGTTTTTAATATACTTATATTGGTTTGTTTAAATATATTATCTTTTAAATATTCATTAGAGTATTCTAATTTAAAGTAAATTTTATATCTTTTACTTTTTTTCTTATTAAAATTTCTTAAATATTCTATTACTTCGTTATTACTAATATTTTCATGAATAACAATTTTAATATTCTTTTTATTATTAGCTCTTAAAG
>CALVKM010000055.1 GCA_944332705.1 uncultured Bacilli bacterium | reverse complement strand
ACACTTTTTCGCATGGAACAAATTTTCCTTGCGACATATATACTACCACATTTTTATAATTTTTGCATTATTTTTTTTATTTTTTTAGAAAAATCCCCATAAATATGGGAATTTTCTCTTTTAATCTTATTTTACACCTTTTACGGGAACTTTGAATTTAATTCAAGCAAATTTTTATTGAAATTGATAAAAAATGTATAAAAGATGCAAAAAACATAGATTTTTTAAGAGAATTCTCTTCTATATTAAATATAAATAATATAAATATAACTACTGAAATAATAAAAAAAGATGATGAAAACTTATTATTATTTATTAAATGTTATGAACAAATACTACAGGCAAATGATTATTCATTTTTAAAATGTCCACTATGCAATAATAGTGATTTAACATTTCATAAAACATATGAAAGAAACATTACTTTTGCAATAAATAATTATATTATTGATGGAACAATAGAGTTAATAGTAGTAGAATGTAAATGTTGTAAAGATAATAAAAAACAACATTATCATGCTATTCTTCCAGATGCTATATTACCATATCATTTATTTTCTAGTGCTATAGTATTAAATGTAATTAATGATAAAATGAATAAAATAAAAAATGCTATAATATTAGAAAAATATAAAATAAGTAGACAACTATTTAATGAGTGGTTAAAGATATTTGATAAATACAAATATGCATCTTCTACAATTTCTAAAAGTGTTGTTGATAAAAAAATAATAATTAAGTATATACTTAATAATAAAGATGAATTTCAATATCAATTTTATGAACAATATCATCACCCATTTTTCTTAAATAAATTAACTTGTTTAAAATTAGCAATTACTCCCTAGGGAGTTTTGAATAACAGTTGCATTTCCTTTTCTTTAAAATTAGTTTAATATATTTTCTGAGGTGAAAAAGAAATGAAAAAAGAAAAAGATGAGTTGAAAAAGGAGATTGCTTTATTTCGTTATGGGTTGATAGCACCACTCATTACAGATACATATGAAGAATCTAGTCAAACCAAGTATTTAAAAAATATAGCTAACAAGACATACGAAATAAATGGAAGAAATGAAAAGTATTCTTGGCAAACCATTAAAAACTGGTATTTAGCATACAAATCCGGAGGATATGAAGCATTAATACCTAAAACTAGATCAGATGCATGTACATCAAGGAAACTAAATACAGATGCTATTAATCAATTAATTGATATTAAGGAAAAATATCCTCATATAACAGGAACTTTGGTATATCAAAAACTAAGTGAAGATGGATTTATTAATCCAAATGATGTAAGTTTATCAACAGTATTAAAATATATAAGAGATAATAAAAGTAAATTTAATGAAACAGCAGTAATAGATCGAAGGGCTTTTGTTATGGAACATGCTAATGATTGTTGGCAAGCTGATACTTCTCATGGGCCATATATTTTAATAAATGGGAAGAAAGTATTAACTTATTTGATAGCAATAATCGATGATGCATCAAGAATGATTGTTGGTGCTAAATTTTTCTTTAATGACAATGGTATAAACTTACAAGAAGTTATGAAAAATGCCATAAAAACATATGGAATACCTAAAAAGTTATTTGTTGATAATGGTAAAACTTATAAGAATGAACAATTTAATATAATATGTGCCACACTTGGATTAATATTGATACATGCAAGACCTTATTCTGGAGCAAGTAAGGGAAAAATAGAAAGATTTTTCCATACAATGAAAGCTACCTGGATGAGAGGACTTAATTGGGATGAAATAAACTCTATAGATGATTTAAACAATTTATTAAATGAGTTTATAAATAATTATAATAATTCTGTTCATAGTTCTTTAGAAAGTGAAGATTCTACTTATGCTAAACCAAGAGAGCGATGGTTTAAAGATGTTAATCTAATAAAAAAATTAGATAACAATTTTATTGATATAGCCTTTTTGCATGAAGTAACATGCAAAATAAGAAGTGATGCCATAGCAAACATCAAGGGAAATCAATATGAAGTCCCCATGAAATATATTAACCAAAGAGTAAGAATAAAATATGATCCTATAGAGTATGAATCTGCTTGGATATATGATGATATTAATAAGAAATTAATTAGTCAAATAAAAATGGTAGATAAAATAGCAAATTCAAAAATTAAAAGAAAAAGTACATTATATTAAGGAGAGTGAATGATTATGTATTTAAGTTATTATGGAATGGAATTTAATCCATTTGTTAAAGGAATAGACACAAAATATGCTTATGAAACAGAAGATTTAAAAATCATAAGAAACAGATTAAATTATATAAAAGAAAATCCAGGTCTTGCTTTATTTACTGGTAATGCAGGATTAGGTAAAACATTTGCTATAAGAGATTTTTTAACTAAATTAAATCCTAATTTATATAAAACTATTTATGTATCATTATCAAATATTACAGTACTGGAATTTTATAAGGAAATAGCATATGAATTAGGTATTGAACCAATGCATAAGAAGATAGATATTTTTAGACAAATTCAAGAAACAATTATAAATATAGTTAAAAACAAAAAACAACAAATAATAATATGTATTGATGAAGCACAATATTTAAAAACGGGAATTTTAAATGATTTAAAAATACTAATGAATTTTGAGATGGATAGTAAAAACTACTTTTCATTAATTTTAGTAGGTCATCCTATTTTAAATGATATATTAAATAAAAATGTGCATGAAGCCATAAGGCAAAGAATAACAATTAGTTATAACTTTTCGGGAATATCTAAAGACGAATTAGAAAATTATATTAATTCTAGGATGAAATTAGTACATGCAAATGATGGCATTTTTAATTCTCAAATAATTGAAGCAATATATAATAGTTGCAATGGATCACTTAGAGTTGTTAATAATATCATTACTAAAGCTTTAATTATTTCTTGTAATAAGCAAGAACAAATAATTAGTACTGATACAATTATGGAGGCATTAAATGAATTATCACTTGGATAACAAAACTGAACAATTTGTTATAGATGAAATAACTATGTTTATAAGAGATTCATTACTTTTATTGTTAAAATTTAATAATCAAGATATGGAATGGATAAGATGTTATTGCAACGAAAATAAAGATAATTTTGAACCTATATATTATGATGAATTATCTTTTCTAGCTAATGAAGCAATATACGCTTTATTTAAATCAAATTTATTAAAAAATAAAGATTAGAAAATAGATTAGAAAAGTATCTTTTCTAATCTATTTTATTAATTATAAATTAGTTTGCAAAAAATGTTTAAATAATTTAGAAAATTATATTTTTATTACTTCCCTTTTTGTTTTTTCTTGTTAATTTAATTTAGAAATATTAGTAGTATATAATTTGCTATTTAACAAATAAGAAAATTTGTGCTATAATAGTATTGGGAGGATAAATATATGAGTTTAATAAAATGCAAAGAATGTGGAAAAGAAATTAGCGATAAAGCAAGTTCATGTCCGGAATGTGGTTATGTATACAAAAAGCAAAAAACAAATGTTGGTAAAATAGTTTTGATATCTTTTATAACTTTAATTGTTAGTGTAGGATTATTTTATGGTGGAATGTGCTTATTTTTAGAAATTATTCCTCAATCACAAACTAACAATGCTATTAAATCGTTTTATGGAGAATATGAATTAATTTCTTATGATTTTGAAAATTTGCCAAATGATTTTTATGGTAAAGATATATTTGATGATTACGATATAATTAAAACAATAAAAATAGATAATTCAAATTCAATAGATACCAAAGGTGGTTTAGGTAGTAAAGGAAAATTTAATTTTGCAAATAGTAAATCATTGGAAGTAAATACTTCATCAAAGGTTTTTCTAATATTTGATTTGGAAAAAATAATAAATTCAAAAAGTGCAGTGTATACTGGTTGGAAAGAAAGAAAGGTTTGCTTTGTAAAAACAGAAGAAGGGCTTTCTCAAATTACTTGTCCATTAGATGACAATACAACTTTAACTAATCTTAAAATTAAATATAAAAAGGTAAAATAATATATGAGCACATGCTTGTATATTTTTTTCTAACTTCGGTTTGCTTCCGAGTATGCCAAAATAGAAATAATTTTTGAGTTTAACTTTAGCCATCCCCCTATGAAGCAAATTCCGGTATTTCTCTGTTCGATTTACCTCGTAGAATAGAATGAATCAAGTCAATCCCTAAAGTGTCTTAAAACATCTAAAAACAAGCAAAAATAGGTATATATAAATACAAGTGTTCGATATAATTTTTAAGAGATTCACTATGAATAAGTATATATATACTATTGAATAGTTTTTAGAGTTTCTAATTCGTTCAACTACTCTATAGTAGGAGGATGAAAATATGAATGATAAACATTACACATTAAAAGAAGTATCAGAAACAATTAAGACACCAGTTGCATATTTAAGAAAAATGATAAAGGAAGAAAAACTTGAGGCAAGTAAAATAGGAAGAGATTATAAATGCACAGACAAAGCAGTTCAAAGATTTATTGACTTATGTAAGGTAGGAAAAAATGTCAGATAAAGATTTGCTTAATGCTTTAGGATTAAATGATAGAACTATTTCAATAACTTTTGATGAAGATTATCAAAGAATGGTAGAAAAGAAAGTTGATGAATATCTAAAGAAAATTGAAGAAAAAGAGAAAAGAAAAAGAGATGTAGATTTCCTTAAACAAAAATATGAAGAACATAAAAAGAAAGATGAGTTTATTGCTATGTTCAATGACCCCTATGTATTTAGACATATAAAGAATAAACTAATATTTTGATAATGCTAAAATAATAATGTAGGAAATGGCTAATATAAAAATGTCGGAAAACCTACAAAATTATTTTAGCATT
>CALVKM010000054.1 GCA_944332705.1 uncultured Bacilli bacterium | reverse complement strand
ATTTTATTGTTTATAGGTATATTATACCACGAGTTCTTTCTTTTTTTATGTATTCCGATAAATTTTTACTCCGTCAATAAGCATATTTATTTGACTAAAAAAATATAATATGGTATGATTTCTCTATAAAGGAGGTATTAGGTGAAGAAAATTTTAAAAAGCTATAAAAGCACTTTAATACTCTTAACTTGTGTAATCATCGGTTCGGTTTGTGGAATTATTTTTAAGGAGGATGCAGCAGTAGTTAAGCCTCTGGGAGATTTATTTTTAAATCTGCTTTTAGTAATTATTATACCCCTTATATTTTTTACAGTTACATCATCAATTGCTAAAATGTATCAACCCAAAAGGTTAAGTAAAATACTTATTAGTACGATTGTAGTATTTTTAGTTAGTTCTGTTATTGCGGTAGTAGTTTCTTTTGTAGCAACAAGTGTTACTGATTTAGTTAAAGATAGCGATACAGATGCTATTAGGGAAGTATTTAGTGATACTGGAGCAGAAGAGGAAGATTTAAATCTACTTGAGCGAACAGTTAGTGTGTTATCAACAAATCAATTTGTTAATTTGCTTTCTACAGATAATTTGATTGCTTTAATAGTTATTTCGATTCTTTTTGGTATAGCAGTTAATAAAAGTGGGGAAAAAGGAAAAAAAGTTGCAGAAATACTTGACTCTTTTTGTGAAGTGATGTATAAATTAATTGGGCTTATTATGTATTATGCCCCAATTGGTCTTGGTTGCTACTTTGCAGCTTTAATTGGCACTCTAGGTGGAGTTATAGCAGTAGGCTTCTTAAAAACATTTGTAATGTATCTAATTGTTAGTATATTGTTTATGTTTATAATTTATACGCTATATGCTTACATTTCGGCAGGTACTAAGGGAATTAAAGTTTTTTGGAAAAATATTATTCCGGCAGGACTTACTGCCCTAGGTACTTGCTCTTCGGCAGCAAGCGTGCCAGTAAATATTGAATGTGCTAAAAAAATTGGTATTCCTGATGATATTGCTGATACTACTGTTTCTCTAGGAACAAGTTTTCATAAAGATGGTTCAGCAATTGGTAGTGTATTTAAGATAATGTTTTTAGTATCACTTTTTGGTACTAGTTTAAATACTGTTGGTAGTGTATTTGAAGTGCTAGGTGTTGCCCTACTTGCAACATTACTAGTAACAGCAGTACCTATCGGTGGTGGAACAATATCGGAGATGCTCATTATTTCGATGATGGGTTATTCAACTTCGGCCTTGCCAATTTTAACAATTATTGCTACAATAATAGATGCACCAGCAACTTTACTCAATGTTGTAGGTGATACATCTTGTGCAATGTTAGTAACAAGAAGCGTTGAAGGTAAAAATTGGTTAGAAAAAGCATAGTGATTCAAACATAGTAGTTTTATTCATAATTCTTAACAGAGATAAAATATAGAGCTGAGAATATTTTAAAGAAGGAATAAAATGAAATTTCAGTTGATGAATGCTTTTGGGAGAAATCCCTTATAATTTAAAGTGTATGAATAAGTTCATAAACTAAGGTGGTACCGCGGGTTAGCTCGTCCTTAATTAGTTTATGAACTTGTTTTTTTAGGAAGGATGGAATTTATGGAAGAAGAATTAAGAAAAATAGTCGCAAGTTTAAGCGAAGAACTTAAAGCTTGCAATAAGGAAGCAGACATATTAAATGTCAAATCAAAGTATGTTGGTAAGAAAAGCCGTATTATGGAAATTTTATCAGGACTAAAAGATATGAGTGTTGATGAAAAAAGAAAATATGGTTCTTTAATTAACAATACTAAAAAAGAAATGGAAGGAATAGTTACTAAAGCTATTGAAGAAATAGATAATAAAAGTGATATTTCTTTTGATGATACCCTAGATTTTGATATTAAAAAAGGGTCTTTGCATCCAGTAACAATTGTTGCTAAAGAAGTAACAGATATATTAAAAAGAATGGGATTTACAGTAGTAATGGGTCCAGAAATGGAATCAGAATATTATAACTTTGAAGGGTTAAATATTCCTAAAGATCATCCCGCAAGGGATATGCAAGATACTTACTATTTAGATAATGGTATGTTACTTCGTACTCATACTAGTCCAATGGAAATAAGAAGTATGGAAAATTACGGAGCACCCCTTCGAATTGCAGCACCAGGTAGAACATTTAGAAATGAAGATTTAGATGCTAATCATGAAAATACTTTCTTTCAAATTGAAGGTATGGTTATTGATAAAGGTGTAACAATTGGTAATTTAATATATGTTATGCAAAATGTTTTAAGAGAAATCTTTAAGACAGATGTTAAGGTTCGTTTAAGACCAGGATTTTTCCCATTCACTGAACCTTCATATGAACTTGATATGGGTTGTTTAATCTGTAGTGGTAAAGGTTGTGCTACTTGTAAGAACTCTGGTTGGATTGAACTTATTGGTTGTGGTATGACTCATCCAATGGTTTATAAATATGGTGGAGTTGATCATGAAGTTTATAATGGTTTTGCTTTTGGTTTAGGTTTAACACGGCTTGCCATGATGAAATATAAAATAAATGATATAAGAGTTCTAAATTCAGGAGATCTTAGATCACTTGAAGAATTCGATATTCATTAAGGAGGTATAAAAATGTTAATTTCATGTAATAAATTAAAAAGTCATATAAAAAATAGTGAAGATATCGATTGGTTAAATATTTGGGATACATTTACTTTAAGAACTGCAGAAGTTGAAGGTGTTGAAAAGCTTGGAGACCAAATCGATGGTATAGTAATTGCAGAAATCAAAGAATGTACAGAACACCCTGATAGTGATCACATGCATGTTTTAAAGGTTGATTGTGGTGAAAAAGAATTAGTTCAAGTTGTCTGTGGAGCTCCGAATGTACGAGTTGGCTTAAAAACCGCCTATATTAAGGTCGGAGGTCATATTGATGGTTTTGAAATTAAAGCTAAACCACTTCGTGGAGTTTTATCAAACGGAATGTGTTGTAGTGGTAGAGAACTAGGAATTAGTGATGATCACTCTGGAATTATCGAACTACCTGATGATGCTCCAATTGGTATGGATATTAAAAAATATTTACCAATTGAAGATATAATTGTGGAAATTGATAACAAAAGTTTAACTAACAGACCTGATTTGTGGGGACACTATGGTATTGCGAGAGAAATTGCAGCAATTACAAAGCATGAATTAAAACCACTAGAACTTGAAGAAGTGCCAAATGATAAAGAAGATTTAAAAGTAACAATTAAAGATCCGGAACTTTGCTATCGTTATTCAGCTTTAAAGTTAGAAAATATAACCAATAATAAGGTGCCATTTGATATGCAAATATTCTTATATTATGTAGGAATGCGTTCAATATCATTACTTGTTGATGTAACAAATTACATAATGCTAGAACTAGGTCAACCAATGCATGCCTTTGATTCCCGCGTTGTTAAAAGTATCGAAGTAGGTAGAGCAAATGATGGAGATACTTATACAACTTTAGATGGGACAACTAGACATCTAACTAAAGATATGTTAGTGATTAAAAATGGCGATAAATACTTTGGTATCGCTGGTGTTATGGGTGGTTTAGATAGCGAAATTTTAAGTGATACTACTGGAGTATTCCTAGAATCCGCAACATTTAATGCGGGCTCTATCAGAAGAACAGCAGTTTCTCTAGGACTTCGTACTGAAGCATCAGCAAGATATGAAAAATCTTTAGACCCAAATATTACTACTGTTGCCTTAAAAAGAGCTTTATATTTAATAAAGAAGGAAAATCCTGAGTTAGAAATTGCATCTAATTTAACAGATGTCTATCCAACTAAACTTGATGTTGGTCATGTAAGTTTGAAAAAAAGCCTACTATCTACATACATGGGGCTTACACTAGATGATAAAACTGTTGAAGATATGCTTACTCCTTTAGGTTTTGAAGTTACAACTACCGATGATACTTATGAAATAGTTGTACCAACATTTAGACACAGTAAAGATGTAAGTATTGCTGAAGATATTATTGAAGAAGTAGCAAGAATGTATGGCCTTGAAAACTTTAGTGCTACCCCTTTAAAAATAGAGTCTGATGGCATTGAACATGAAACAATATTTAATCAAGAATATGATGTCAAAGAATTACTTGCAACTAAATATGATATGCATGAAATAAATAGTTATCTTTGGTATGATTCAGTTATGTTAAAAGAATTTGGCATTGAAAAAACCGGTGTTAAATTACTTGGTAAAACTGAAAATAATATTTTAAGAGATGATTTAAGTTTTTCTCTTATGAATATAGTTAATTTAAATTTTAAAAATTATTCTAAATTTGATATTTTTGAAATAGGCACAATTATTCAAAATAATGAAAATAAAAGAGTTTTAAGTATTATTCTAGCTGATGAGGAAAAAATGTTAGAAAGTAATTATAATAAAGCCAAGGAAATAGTCAAATACATCTTTAAAGTTCTTAAAAATAAAGATGTTACATTTACTAATAATGTTAATGAAAAAGAATATTATGATTCATCTTTCGGTAAAGTAATTAATGTTAATAATGAAAAACTAGGAGAAATAAATATACTTAATAAAGGTATTACTAATAAAATATCTAAGAAAAAATCAATTATCTGTATAGATATAGATTTTGATAAATATGTAAATATCCAAAAATCAGATATATTAGCAACAGAAGTAAGTAAATATCCAACGGTTCAACTAGATTATACAATTATTCTACCAAATGATACAAAATATCAAGATTTAAATGAAATCCTTGATACATTCAAAAGTAATTTAATTAAGAAATATTCTTTAATAAGTATTTATGAAAATAAATATACTATAAGATATATCTTAGGAAGCAATAACAAAACATTAGAACAAAAAGATATTACAACATTTAAAGATAGATTTATTAAACATTTAAATGA
>CALVKM010000053.1 GCA_944332705.1 uncultured Bacilli bacterium | reverse complement strand
AAATGCTAAAATAATTTTGTAGGTTTTCCGACATTTTTATATTAGCCATTTCCTACATTATTATTTTAGCATTATCATTCATAAATATTATATTATAAGTATAGTTTTATTAGTAGTATTTGTTATAATACCATGGCAATATCTAAAATTTAAGCGTAATGATCCACCGCTTATTTGGAAATGTCAAAACCTTTGTCAAAATGGTATAATGAATATTGAAGATAATGTCTGTATTTGCACTGATGGCACATCTATAGATTCAGATGAATGGTATAGTGAGTGAGGTAGAAAATGAAAAATGATAAAAAAGATATTGCTCCAAAAGTAGTATTAATTCTAACAATTATTTTCATAATATGTTTTTGGATATATCAGCTATTTATTTGGCCGCAGATAGCTCCAGCACATTGGTGAAATAAAAGAGGTTGTTTATATGAAGAAAATATTTAAGAAAATACATCCGTATTATATTATTAGTATTGTTTTGATAATTGTATTTATTTTTATAATTCCTTGGATAATACTTCAAATGCAAAGTAGGAATAATAGAATAATACGATGCAGCACTATTTGTCCTAGTGGAGAAGTGGAGAAAGTAAATGATGATATTTGTTATTGTAGTGATGGTCAAGTTATTGATCCCGATGATTGGGACAAAGAGGTAGAAAATGAAGAATAAAAAAAGTAAGGCTCCAACCATTGTGTTGATATTAACGATTATTTTTATTATATGGGCTTGGGTTTTCTATATTTGGCCAATATTAAATGTTGCCACATATTAAAAAGAGGATAAAAAATGAAAAATAAGAAGAAAATAATAACATATGTTGTAGTTACTATATTAATTATATTAATTGTTCCTATAAAATGGCAAATGATAATTGATAAACCTGCCTTTAATTCATGTCACAGTATATGCCCAAATAGTAAATATGATAATATAATTGCTGGTAAATTTTGTAAATGTAGTAATGGTATGATTATAAATGCTGATACTTTCGAGGTAGTTATCCCTGGAAATGAATCAGAATGAATTGACAAAACAAATAAAAAATACTAGAATAATCACTTGAGTTGATTATTATGCAAAAAAGAGAATATTTAGATTTAACAACTGAAAAAGGTAATAGATTTTATTTTAGAACAGAATCTTTAATGCCGGTTTATGAAGAATTGGAAGAATTCTTAGAGTTTATTACCACTATGAATGATTTGCATTTTGCTAAAAAAATGCTTTTTTCTCATGAACTAAAAGCTAATAATCAAGTCGAAGGTTATAGTGATGATTTAGAATTAATTGAAGATATAATAAAGAAAAAGACTGATAATATTAAAGATGAAGATAAAAGAGCAAGAATACTTAATTTATATCGCGGATACCAATTTATTTTAAGAAATAGGGTAATGGATGAAAAACATTTAAAAAGATTATATAATATTTTAAGTGAAGGATTACTTGATAGTTATGATTTATCTCATATGGGACAAAACTACAGGGAAGCACCTGTATATATATTAGATGGTGGTAAATTAACGGGTATTTTAGATGAAGGAGTAAGTTATCAAATTATTGATAATTTAATTGCTCAGTATTTTGAATTTGTGAATAACTATACTCTTGGAAATACTCAAACTGATGAATATATTAAATCCCAAATAATGCATTTTTATTTTGTTTATATTCATCCTTATTTTGATTGTAATGGTAGAACTTCAAGAACAATGTCTTTATGGTATTTACTTAAGAAAAAAGATTATCCTTATATCATATTTAACCGTGGTATTAATTTTGCGGGTTCTAAATATGATAAAATAATTAAAGAAGCTAAAGAAACTTATGATATAACATATTTTTTAAAACTTATGTTAGAAACAGTTAAAATAGAACTTGAAAAAGAAAAGATAATGCAAGAATATGCAAATGCTACCAATTATAAATTTAGTGGCATAGATTATCAAACTATTCTTTATATATTATCGATGAATAATGAATTATCTTTAGCTAATTTTTCTTTAGTATATAATAGATTTAATGATAAAAGAAAAGTATTAGATATATATAAAGAAATGGTTGAACCCCTAATTGATAATAATATCTTACAAGTAACTAGATATACTAAAAAAAGAATTGGTGAAGTTAATAATATGGAATTTGTTTTAAATAAAAATATAATTCCTAGTACAGAAGAAATGCGTTTAAAAAGAATAAAGCTGTAGCTAAAATATATTAAATTAGATATAATTAAATTATCAAAAAATTAAAATTTTGATAATTTTTTTAAAATCATGCAATAAAATAATAAGTTCAAGCATTATTATAGTGAAAGGAGTAAAAAAGATGTATTCAAATATTGTGGTACCATATAATTATGAATATATAAAGTTAAGTAAAAATGAAATAGAAGATTGTTTAAAAGATATTGCCTTTGGTAAAAAAGAGGCAGTTAAAAAATTATATGAATTAACAAGTTCTCAAATATATGGCTTTGCTTTATCTATTTTAAAAAACATTCATGAAGCGGAAGATGTGTTACATGATGTTTATATTAAGATAATTGAAAATGCTCATACTTATGAGGAAAACGGCAAGCCAATGGCTTGGATTCTTACAATAACTAAAAATTTAGCTTTAATGAAATTAAGAAAGACAAAACACCATGTTGATATTGATGAAATAATAGAAATACTACCTTCTAAATGTGAGGGAGATACTATAGAAAATAAGCAATTAATAACTGCAGCATTTAGTTATATTACAGATGAAGAGAGAAATATTTTAATTCTTCATGTAATCGGTGGTTATAAGAATCATGAAATTGCCAAAATTTTAGATTTACCACTATCAACAGTGTTATCTAAATATCATAGAGCTATTAAAAAAATTAAAAAATATATGAGTAAGGAGGTAAATTAATGCAAAAAAAAGAAATTAAAAGAAAACTTAATAAAATGATTGTAAATTCTACACCTAATGTATTAGATGATGTCCTTGCCAAATGTGACAGTGAAAATTTACTTAAAAAAAAGGAGATTAAGATGAAGGAAAAGCAAAAAAATAGGTTTTTAATACCAAAACTTGCAGGGGCCTTGGTGGTTATTATTGTTTGTATCGGGGGATTACTACTCTTTAGAAATCAAAATAGAATGTATGATTCGGAAATTTATTTTGATGTAAATCCTAGTATTGAATTAAAAATAGATAAAGATAGAGAAGTAATATCAGTAGTTGCTTTAAATAATGACGGTATGAAAGTACTAGATAATATGGATTTAAAAGATGCTGATTTAACGGTTGCTGTTAATGCTATAATTGGTTCAATGCTTAAAAATGGTTATTTGACAGTAACTGAAAACTCAATATTAGTATCAGTTAAAAATAAAGATGCAAGCAAAGCTAAAGCTTTAGAAGAAGAAATATCTAATGATATTAGTGCTATACTTAATGCTAGTTCAATTAATGCCTCAATTTTATCCCAAGCTTATGATGATGATGCTAATGCGCAAAATTTAGCTGCGGAAAATAATATTTCCGAAGGTAAAGCTAGACTTATAAGTAATATAATAAGTTCAAATATAACAGATAGTAAAGGAAATTTATATACATTTGATACATTAAAGGACTTATCAATTAATGAACTTAATTTATTAATATCATCTAAGAATGCTGCTGTTAAGGATACTCAAAAAACTGGTGAAGCTAGCATAGGTTCGTATATAGGAAAAGATAGCGCTAGAGATATTGCAATAAATGTTGCTGGAGTTTCTCTTGATAATATCAGAGCTTTAGAAGTAGAACTTGATGCTGATGATGGAAGATTAGTCTATGAAGTTGAATTTAAAAGTGGAGATAGTGAATATGATTATGAGATAGAGGCTAAAAGTGGAGAAATTATTAAAAATCATGTGGAAATAGATGATGATTATTATCAAACAAATGGTAATACCGGAGTAAATACACCATCAACAAATACACCATCAACTAGCAGACCAAATTATGATGATGATAGGTACGATGACGACGATGACGATGATGATTGGGATGATTATGATGATGACGATGATGACGACGATGATTGGGATGATTAATAAAAAAAGAGTTGTTTTTGATTAACAACTCTTTAATTATTCTAAAAAGTAAGCATAATATTCATCAAATGTTATATCGTGTTCATATATATACTTAGCAATATCTACTCCTACATACCGGTAATGCCAAGCTTCATAAGTTGTTCCGGTAATATCTTCTTTGCCTTCAGGATACCTTAAGATAAAACCGAATTTATGAGCATTTTCTTTTAACCATGCTGCCTCAGCACTACTAGCAAAGGTCGCGGAACTCGTATTAGTTCTACTAAATATATCTATTGCTAGTCCGGTTTGATGTTCTGAATGTCCTGGACGAGCAGCAATACTATCAGCATAAGTTTGTCCAGAAGTATTGCGATAGTTATTATATACACTTTCCTGATCTTGATAAGTTCTGTATGATGAATTAATCATCAAATAATATCCTTCGCTATTCGCCGCATTCCACATATCTAAAAAAGCATTATAAACTACCTCACGAACCATCTTTGATCCAGCTTCTCCCCAAGAATAAGTTTGGGATACTGTAACTAAATCAGTAGGTGCAAAATCTTCAGATAAATAATAATACTTGTTTACTAAAATGCTTGTATCAAGTGTAGTATTGGCTTCATATGTTTCTTCGTAAAAATCTTTATCTAAATGAATATTTATATTTCTTACAACTTCTTCAGTAGATAAATCACTAAATTCATTCATATAAGAAATATATTTATCAAAGTTTTTATCTAAATAATACTCTTCATTTAATAAATCTATTATTTTAGTATTCTTTTCGTTATTTAAAAAGTATGTAATAGTATCTTGATCGAACTTCAATATTTTTTCTACTTCTTCAGCCTTATAACCAATTTCCAGTAATTTATATTCACTAGTTTGATGATACTTATATAGATTATATCTATTAATACCAAATATAATTAAACAAGTAAAAAGTACTATACCAATTAAAACAAAATAAACTTGTTTTTTTAATTTTCTTCTTTTAGCCATAATCCCTCCATAACATAATTATAGCACTATTCTATAAATATATAAAATATTATATTATTTACTTTACATTAAAAAGACATGTCTATATTGTGTAAAATGTGCATTCAAATATTGTAAATAAAATCATTAAATGCTATCATTAACTAAAGTAGACCAACTATAATGTGTCAAGAGAAAATTGAACATTAATGAAAAATAATATGAAATAGTAAAAGTTGGCATGACGAAAAGACCAAACGTCATAAATTTTTTTAAAAATTTGGCCAAAATACGAAAATTAAATTTATTCCAATTGCTTTATTGACATTTGGCTCCGGTAATTGTGTAGATGAACGATAGCAAAGGGACTCAACTGCGTTTTCGTTCTTTCACATTAACAGTGTAACACAAACCGCCAAATATCAATAAATTTTCTCGGCATAAAATTAATTTTCTAGTTGTTGATAATGCTAAAATAATAATGTAGGAAATGGCTAATATAAAAATGTCGGAAAACCTACAAAATTATTTTAGCAT
>CALVKM010000052.1 GCA_944332705.1 uncultured Bacilli bacterium | reverse complement strand
ATTAAAGCAATTGAAAAAACTGATGATGAATATGTAATAAAAAAAGTTATAGATACTTTGAAAAGCAAAGAAGAATTTATGATATTCTCTAGTCTTTTATTAAGTAATGCCTCAAAGGCCTATTATGATATCAATAATATTGGTCATTATGCCCTAGATACTCCCGCTTACTCCCATGCAACAAGCCCTATTAGAAGATTTTCTGATTTATTAATTGGGACAATACTAGATAATCAAGCAGTTATATTTAGTGGTGATTTTGATTTGGAAAAATATAAAAATTATTTAAAAGATATGGCTCATAGGTGTACTATTATGGAAAAATGTGCTGAGAAATTTACTTATGAATACTATGAATTACAAGGAATTAAAAAAATAATTAAGAATTTTGATGAATTTACTATTGGCAGAATTACTAATTTAAATAATGATTATATAACTATAAAGTTAGAAAATGATATTGAAGGAATAATCTACTTAGCAGATTTTGCGGATGGCTTATATAAATATAATAAAAGTAGTAAATATTTGTATCATCCTGATGATAAAGATATTTTAATGCCAGGGATGGCAATTAGCATTTATTTAAAGGATTATGATTTAGAATTTCGAAAATTATATTTTTATGGTAATCCACTAAATAGAGAAATTACATTAAAAAAAAGATTATTTAATTAAATAAATTAAAAATTCAATAATTAAATATCTTCTATAATTATTTACTTTATAACTAACTTTTTTAATATCAAAATCATTATAAACTATTATATAATTAATATCATTATTACTAATGTATTTCATAAGTAATTTATCATAATAATAACTTTTATTTATTCCTTTATCATCTAATATAATTACATAATCTTTATATAACTTTTTAAAAAACCAATATCTATTTTTCATGATAAAAATACCTATCTATTAATTTTAATACTTTAATATTACTAGCTGTAAATGTCAATATAAAAGTTTAAGAAAATGTCAAAGTTAAAACCTTATGATTTTTATCCTGCCGGAAGCTTTCCTTCTTTTATGAAAAAGAAGGAAAACAAGAAACCAGGGGAAAAATTGTACACTGTCTCCGACGGCCACTTTCTTTAAAAGAAAGTGGAAAAGAATTATTCATTATAATCATTGCTTCTACTATCTGTTTCTACTATTTTATCTTTTACTCTATATGAGTTGCCAGTTATTCTTATTATATGTGAATAATGTAATAATCTATCTAATACTGCATCTGCTAGAGTATTATCACTAAATACTTCTCCCCATCTCGAAAATGGCATATTGGTTGTTACTATTGTTGATTTGGTCATATATCTTTTAGCTATGAGTTGAAAGAATAGATTGGATCCTTGATGATCAACTGGTAAATATCCTATTTCATCTATTATTAGCACTTTATATTGGGCTAAGTGTTGTAATTGCTTATCTAGTCTATTTTCTTTCTGGGCTTTGTTTAGTTTTATCATTAAATTATGACAAGTAATGAAATATACACTGTTTCTATGTTTTGCTGCTTCTATTCCTAATGCCACTGCTAAATGAGTTTTTCCAACACCAGGATTTCCAACAAATATTATATTTTCATGATTTTCAACAAATGATAAATTACATAGTTCTTTTATTTGATTTTCATTAACTGATGGTTGAAATGAAAAATCATAATCATCAATAGTTTTGCAAAAAGGAAAGTTAGCAGCTTTGATTATACCTTTTGCAGCTCTTTCATTTTTATATTTTATTTCTTCACTTAACAAATAATTTAATGATTCACTTAATGGTTTTGGATTCTTCGCGGTTTTGTGTATATAATCTGGTAATATTTCTTTTATTCTTTCTAAATCTAGCAATTCTAAATTCTTATTTATTTCTTCTATCATTTATTTCTTCTCCTTTATCTATAAATATTCTATCTAAAGAATTTAGATTCTTATCAATATATTCTTCTAATTCACTTTCTGTTTTTTCAGTAAATATACTATGTTTTAATATATCAATATAATCTTCTTCATTATAATTGTATTTATATTTTTCATTTTTTCTATATGAACATATTAATTTTTTGTTATAATATAGGTAGATAACGTTATCGGTATCTTTTACAGTAATAGGTTTTCCTATATACTGTATTGGTACAGAATATTTAATTCCGTGATATGAAATCATAGATTCATGAGATACTTTATAAGTCTTTTCTATTAGACTATAATTTTCTAAGATTTCATAGTTTACTGGTTTTAAATATTCTTTTTCATTTATAAATAATTTTATTGGCAATTCATCTATTGCTTGAGATTTTTCTTCATAATTTAATTCATAATTTAATTTTTTTACTATTTCATTTAATTCTTTAATATCTTTAAATTCATAATCAAATGCTTTTAATCGATTCATTATTTTAGCTAGGGTTTCCACTTTACCTTTAGTTCTTGGTCGATATGGCATACAAGTAATTATTTTAAAACCTGCATCTTTAGCAAATTGATTAGCCTTAGAATTTATGACTACCTGTGTATAATTGCTTCTTACTTGATCAACTATTGTTTTCATATTATCAAATAATATTTCTTCTGTAGTACCACCATAATATTTAAAAGCATTAGTTAAGCATTTAAACATTGTTTCTTGTTTCTGATCAAATGTTAATTCAATATATTTGTAACGAGAGTGACCCAAAACAATCAAGAAAATGCTTATTACATATTCATTATTATTAGTATCATGTAATTTTAATTTTTCTTTCCAATCTACCTGAGATTGATAACCTTTAACTGTTTCAAATCTAATAGTTAATGTTGTAATTATTTGTTCTTTCTTTTCACTTACATATTTTCTAACTATTCCATATTTACCAGTAAAATTATATTTGGTTTTAAGTAGAAAATATATTCCCGTCGCTGGTACATTCATTTTTTCTAATTTTTCATCAATTATACTTTTAAACGGATCTAATTTAGAATTATAAATTCTTTTCTTTTTTATCTTTTTGTATTTATCAGGATTCAATCTTCTATCTATTGTTTCCCAACAACATCCAAATTGTCTTGCTAACTCTGTTTTATTCAATTTATTACCTCCTTCCAAAGTTAACTTTTCAACTGTTATATCTTTTCTCATACTTATATCAACTCCTTCTTATTATGAGATAATATAAGTATATCAGATATATAAAAAACTGATAAACTATCAACTTTTAACTTTGACATATTTATCAGTTTTTATTTTAACATTTATACTAGCATATTTATAACAATTACTATAAGTCATAATTGAGCAAAATGCTCTATTATGACTTATTTTATTATTATCTAGTAAATATCTTACTTCTTTTACTCTTTTCTTTATTTTATCTAAATTACTTCTTTTTATCTTTATAACTATTCTTTTATCTATTACTTTAAATACATAACCTAGAAAACTAAAACCTTCCCTACAACTAACTATTTTAGTTTTCTTCCTATTTACTTTTAACTTATATTCTTTTTCTAATTTTTCCATTATTATATCTCTAGCATTTTTTAATTTTTCTAAATTGCTATCCATAATAATAACATCATCCATATATTTTACATAGTACTTCAACTTTAAATCATGGACAATATAATGATCTAATTTATACAAATAAAATATAGATAAAAATTGACTTGTCATATTACTTATCGATATCCCTCGTCCATGATAATAAAGAAGAATATCGATATTATTTTTTTCCTTTATTTTATTAATTGTTTCATTTATATATTCTTTATTAGTACTATCAATTATTTTACAAATCAAATCATATTCATAACTATCTAATTTATCAATTAATAAACTCTTTAATACTTCATGATCTATGGAATAAAAATATTTACTTATATCTATTTTTAATATATAAATTTTATTACTCTTTAACTTTTTTAAATATTTTATTACTAACCTTATTCCATAATCAGTTCCCATGCCTTTTCTTGTAGCAACATTTCTTAAATCTAAATATTTAGTAAGCTTTGCCTCTAGTGCATACCTAGTAACAAAATGATTAATTATCTTATCTCTAACACTTAAAGACATTACTAACCTACATTTAGGTTCATATATTGAAAATATATTATAGTGTTCATGACCTATTTCATTATTATTTAACATATTTATTATATTAGTAATATTTTGTACTTTATTTATTTCAAATTTAACTAACTTCTTTTTATTTTTTACATTCTTAGATATTTCACTTTCATATATATTAAGCAAATTAACAAAACTTATATTATCTTTCATTCACGCACCAAGCATATAACATTTTATTAATTTTAACAAGTTCTAAAGCTTTACTTGTTGCTTGTTTCTCACTAATATATCTAAGTTTATATGCCCTTTCTAAAAAGAAATCTAATAAATTTACTTTTGCTAAAGCTACTATTTGATAATCTTTCTTTTTATCTTTATCTACTTCATAATTAGCTTTAATAACATTATCAAGAAGTATTAATGCTTCTTGATAAATAAGTTCTCTAGATAAATAATCTTTTTTAGGAATAGTAACTAAAATATTCTCTAGAGATATTATAAAACTTTTAATATTTTTAACAATTAAAAATCTATCGTTATTCATATGCTTCCATCCTCTAAGCTATCAATAACTCTTTCTAATTCTTCTGTACTTAAATTATTTATTTTACTTTTTAATCTTGTTAATCTCTTTTCTATATCATAATTCTTTAAAGCTTTAGATAAAACTATTTTATAGTTTTTATCTATACCTTTATGTTCTTCTAATAAGTTATCTTTTTCATATATACTATAACTTATGTTTACACTATCTAATTTACCTTTAACTTTATTAATTGCTGATTCTGGAAAACCAACAGAATTTTTATATTCAATATATTTATAACCAAGTAATTCATGCAAAATCATTCCTTCATCCCCAAAGGCATTATAAAACTTACCAGACTTATAAAGTCTTACACCATATTTATTCAATCTTTACTCCATTTAAAATCTTTAATAAATAATTATTGTTTATCCTGCACCTATTTATATAATATAACCCGTTATACTCGGTCTTGATTAACTAGCATCCATTATTAATCAAAGTTCACAGTAATTATTTATATGTAATATTTAGATGCTTTAATTTTAGCATAGTATTATATCCGCTATGCTAGCGGAATAATTTTAATACAATAATTTAATATGGTGTATAGGAGCGTTACGTATAACTCTCCATCCATATTTCATGTTTGGACACTCGTCCTGGATAATCTTTGTCCTTTACTTCACTCAATCATAAAACCTTAATCTTATACTACTCGAACTGTAAAGGTCTGGCCGGACCGCATTCGTATTGTTCACGTTGTTGTTGCCATTGACATACCCTGTAGAATTCACACGGAAAGCGTTATTCGTATTGTCGGAGCTGCGGGAGATTATTCCAAGATTACCCAAAATAATTAACATCATAATTATTATTTATCCTGCTCCTATTTATATAATATAACCCGTTATACTCGGTCATACTACTAAAAATTCCAGCATCTAATTTAATAGTATTATTCATAATATTATTTAGTTAATTATAAATATAATTAGTATAGTATTATATCCCGCTATACCGGCGGGAGTGTTGATAATTTTTTGCCCCACTAGCATGCTTGCACTTCGCGCAAACACGCTAGATTTTGTTCTATCTTTTGGTC
>CALVKM010000051.1 GCA_944332705.1 uncultured Bacilli bacterium | reverse complement strand
GCAATCATTGATAAAAGAACAGAATATTGTGTTACATTAAACGGAAGACCTAGAGGAACATCACAACTTCTTTGATGGACCCACAAATTTAAGTGTCCATCAGTTACATCCCATTCTGTTGACCATACACAACTAGGAAGAACTGCCGTATCTAAATAATCATCTTGCCATAAAGATATGACTAATCTTCTATCACTTGGATTATTTTTTAAAGTATTTATTAATTTATCCGTAAAATTAAATTTATTTACAATAAAACCATAAGCAGTTCCAATAGTATGGGCATACTCTTTACCAAAGTTTTTCTTAACTTCTTTTTTAACCATTTTACCATTTTCTAAGACATTTTGTTCTGCAGTCCAATATCCTTCTTCATCTATTTCCCATTCATCCCAAATATGAACATTTCTTTGTTGTAACCAACGAACATCATTAGACTTAGCTTGATAAATCCAAAGCATTTCGGTTATTGCTTGGCGAAAATATAATTGTTTTGTTGTAAGACATGGAAATTCTTCACGAAGGTCAAAATGTAAATGATAACTAGGTATTTTAATAGTATTAATACCAGTTCTATTTTCGACTTCTACTCCATCACTTAAAATAGTTTTACACAATTTAATATAATCTTTATCCCATTTTGACATAACTCACCTTATTCATACCATAATGGATATTTACTAGTAATATCTAGTACTTCTTTATCAAGCTCTTGTAATATTTCTTCATTATCATGATTTTTTAAAGCTTCAGCAATAATTGTGCCAATTTTTCTAAAGTCATCTTCTTTTAAACCACGAGTGGTCATCGCTGGGGAACCAAGTCTAATTCCACTAGTTAGGGCTGGACTTTCAGTATCTCCTGGTATAGTATTTTTATTGACAGTTATATGAATTCTATCAAGAAGATTTTGCGCATCCTTGCCCGTCAAACCACAAGCACTTTTAACATCAACTAAAATTAAATGATTATCGGTTCCATTGGATACTACATGAAAACCTTCTTCTTTTAGAGTTTCTGATAAAGCTATGATATTTTTAAGTACTTGTTTTTGATAATCCTTAAATTCTGGTTGTAAAGCTTCATAGAAACACTGTGCTTTGGCTGCAATAACATGCATTAATGGACCACCTTGAATGCCAGGGAAAACTGTTTTATCTATTTTTTTAGCAATTTCTTCATTATTAGTTAGAATCAAACCACCACGAGGTCCCCGTAGAGTCTTATGAGTAGTTGTTGTTACAACATCGGCGAATGGCACTGGAGATGGATGAAGTCCTGCTGCAACTAATCCTGCAATATGAGCCATATCAACAAACAGATAAGCTCCAACTTCATCAGCGATTTCTCTAAACTTTTCAAAATCAATAGTACGAGAATAAGCACTAGCTCCCGCAATAATCATTTTTGGCTTTTCGCGCTTTGCTTTTTCCCTTAGAGCATCATAATCAATCATTTCTGTCTCAGGATCAACATCATAATCAACAATTTCATAGTCCATTCCACTAAAAGACATTTTGTGTCCATGAGTTAAGTGTCCACCATTTGATAAATTCATTCCCATTACTTTATCGCCATGATGAAGTAAAGCCCGATATACGGCCATATTAGCACTTGAACCAGAGTGTGGTTGAACATTAGCAAATTTAGCACCAAATAACTCTTTAGCATAATCTCTAGCTGTATCTTCAAATATATCAATGTATTCACAACCGCCGTAATATCTTTTGGCAGGATATCCTTCTGCATACTTATTGGTTAGGATACTCCCTTGTAATTTTAATATATCATTTGATACATAATTTTCAGATGCAATTAACTCAATATTAGCCTCTTGTCTAACCCGCTCCTTTCTTAAAGCATTTTCTAAAATCTTATCCATTTTTTCTTTCCTCCATTTCAACTAAATTATCTATAATCATTGCAACAGTCATTGGCCCAACTCCACCAGGATTAGGTGTAATAAACTGTGCAATATCTTTAATATTTTCAAAATCGACATCGCCATATATTTTACCATCCACTCGAGTTACTCCAACATCTATTACAGTAGATCCATATTTTACCATGTCCTTAGTTATCAAATGTTTTACACCGGTTGCACTTATTAATATATCAGCATTTTTGGTAATTTGCGCTAAATTCTTGGTTTTAGAGTGTGCAAGTGTAACTGTTGCATCCATATTTTCTAAGGCTAAACTTAAAGGATGCCCCACAATATTACCACGACCAACTATTACAACATTTGACCCACTTATAGGGATTTTATAGTATTCCAGTAATTTAATAATTCCTTTAACCGTACAAGGTAAGATAGTTTTTTTACCTAAATATAAATTATATATATTATCTTTAGTAAAACCATCAACATCTTTTTCAGGTTTTATTAAATTACTACATTTATCAAAATCAATACCTTCAGGAACTGGACTTTGTAATATAATACCTGTTATATCACTATCATTAAGATCATTAATTACTTCAATTACATCTTCTTCAGTAGCAGTTTCATTAAATACATATTTTAAAACATTTATACCTACCGATTTACAATATTTTTCTTTATTCTTAATATATATTTTACTTGCTTCATCATCTCCAACAAGAAGGATAGCAAGAGTTATATTTAAGTTTTTAGTAGCTATTTTTAATCGTAAGTCACTAAGTATTTCATCTCTAACTTTTTTACCATCTAAAATCAAAAAAATCCCCCGCTTTCAAAAAGACTTCTGTTGTAATCTATTCCTAAATGCTCATAAGTTTTTTCGGTAGCAACACGGCCACTACGAGTTCTTTTAATAAACCCTTCTTGCAGTAAAAATGGTTCAACAACATCTTCAATAGTAGTTATTTCTTCCCCAATTGCCGTAGATATTGTTTCAACTCCGACAGGGCCACCATTAAATTTATTAATTAATGCTTCTAAATACTCAATATCAATTGTATCTAGACCATATTTATCAACATTAAGTCGATCTAGAGCATCTAAAGTAATTTTTAAATCTATTTTTCCCGTGCCTTCAACTAGAGCAAAATCCCTAACTCTTTTAAATAAACGATTGGCAATTCTTGGGGTTTTCCTACTTCTTTTTGCTAATTCTACTGCAGCATCATCATCGATATTCATATCAAGTACATGACTAGTTCTCTTTACAATATCTCCAAGTTCTTCATCAGAATAAAACTCTAGTTTATTAACTATACCAAATCTATCTCTTAATGGACTAGATAGGTCACCTGCTCTAGTTGTTGCTCCCACTAAAGTAAATGGCGGCAAATCAATTTTAACACTTCTACTTTTTCCTTCTGTACCTATTACAATATTTATAGTAAAATCTTCCATCGCCGAATAAAGTATTTCCTCAATAAATGAAGGAATTCGGTGTATTTCATCAATAAATAAGACATCTCCAGGTTCTAAAGTTGATAAAATTGCTGCTAAATCACCACTTTTTTCAATTGAAGGGCCTGTTGCAGTTTTAATATTAGACCCCATTTCATTAGCTATAATATGCGCAAGTGTGGTTTTACCCAAACCTGGCGGACCATATAAAAGTACATGGTCAAGTGGTTCATTTCGCATCTTAGCAGCCTTAATAAAAACTCTTAAATTTTCTTTAATCTTTTCTTGACCAACATATTCATCTAATGATTCTGGTCTAATACTTTTATCAAAAATATCTTCTGGTTTTAATTCGCTATCAATTAATCTATCATTCATCTTTAACCTCCCCAATTAAATTATCAATATATATCTTTACTTCATTCCATGACGATACCAAATCATGATTACTTTTTTCACCATTTTTGGTAAAACGTAAAGTTCTTATTCCCAATCTTTTTATTTCATCTAAAACCCTTTCTTTATCATCAATAAATAAATCTATTTTTTCTTTTCTAGCTGATGCTGATTTATGATTCTTTCTAAAAATTATTTTATCATAAATCACATTATAATCTTTTAAATATTCTAAAGTTATGGGAATAGACTTGGTAAAACCTAAAGTACCTCGAGCAGTAATAAAAACAATTCTAATATTTTTACTATGCAAGTAATTTAAAACTTTCAAAGCATCTTTTTTTAATGGAGCATTCTTTTGAATATCATATAAATAAGCTTGATAAAATTTTAAATACTCATCTTTACTTAAATCATGATAATCACTTATACTACTATCAGTGATAAATTCTTTTAAGTACTCATTACCGGTCTTAGTTGTTTCGATTAAAGTATCATCTAAATCTATTCCTATCGTCATTTAAGCCTCCCTAAATATTGTATCATAATTAAAATTTTTTTAATATACTAAATTCAACAATTTTGACTATCTTTGTATCACTACAAGGCATTTCTGCTTCACCAAGTCCTTTAGACTCTCCACAGACCAACTTCGGATGGTCGCCCCCCTACTATTTTTTTTATTTATTTTTATTTATATTAAACTTTGCATATATATTTTTAATCCTTCAAACATTATATTGATACTAGCATTGATATCACGATTTTGCCAAAGGCACTTGTATTCCAAGACTCGTTTTATTTCTGCAAGTGGGATATTCACTAGATGTTTTGCTATACTTTTTGTTTGATACCTTGCTTTAATATCTAAATCTTCCATGACTATAATATCATTATCTTTAATAATTTTATTTGTTATATCACGGATTAAATGCTTGCGGATATTTTTAAGTTTCATATATGCTCGTTTTATTTTTAATAGGGTGTTTTCTATTTTTTCATTATGACTAGTTATTATTAAATCTTTTATACCTAAATCTAATCCTACAATACTTTTAGGTTGAAATGGGTGCTCTATTAGTGGAACTTCTACTAATACGCTAACATAATACTTAAAACCATCTCTTCTTATAACTGCACTTTCTACTTCTTTTAACCAGGGATAACTTTTACATAATTGTGGTATTTCTTTTATTTGTTCATAACAAGTTAAAGTTCTACCAGTTTTTTTATATTCATTTATTCGTTCTTCTAAAAAATGATTATATATAAATCTAGAACAACCAATGGTTTGATTAATTAACTTTTTTTGTTCATTGTTTGGATATAATCTAAATTGATAACCTTTTAAAATAGTAGCCATAACAAATTTCCTCCTTGTAAATCAAGTATACCAAACAGTAGTTTGAGTGTCAATCATTTTATTTAAAAAAGTATAACTTTCCTATTATATAAAAATAGTAACTATTCTAGTTACTATTTTACTTCAGTTTTTTTAATAATATATATTTTTTTATTTTTATAAAAAGCATAAAATATATCTTCATAAGTTAAGTCTTTATTTTTTAGTTCACTTTTAAGCCATGCTTCAGTTTTATGAATGTGTTTCAATGCACCTTTTTGAATAGTTCCATCAAGTATTAAAGGCATTGGATAACTACTCTTAAGTTTAAATAAATTATACTTAAATACCGATAACTCACCATTAGGTTCTAAAAAAGCATATTCGACCATATCTAAATCTTTTATTCCTTGTTGTCTTAAACTTACCAACAAATCATCTAGAGAATATCTTTGTTTAACCATTTCTTTGTAATTTATTTTACCATTACAAATAATTAGTGATGGTTTACCATCAAAAAGTGTTCTAAATTTTCTTGACTTAATAGAAATATAAGCAAATACTACTTCTAATATTACTAAAAAAGCAATTGGTAAAATAGTTAAATAAATAGGATTTTCTGTCTCTTCAATAGATATTGCCACGAGTTCTGCAATAAGTATTGATACTATTAAATCTATTACCCCTAGTTGTCCTATTTCTCTTTTGCCCATAATACGATAAGCTATTAAAACAAAGAAGTAGAAAAATAAAGTACGAAATAATACTGTAAATAATTCCATAGCTTCACCCAAATATATTATGGTGCTAAAGTAATAATTTTAATCATATTATTAACTAGGTGATAAATTTGAAATATTTACTTAAATATTTAGGGTATTATAGTGTATTTATTATTTTACTTACATTTATTTGTAGTTTACTTAATTTAATTGGAGTAAATTCTACTATTACTAATTTAATGATTTTCATCTTTAATATATTAGCGTTCTTTATATTTGGTTTTAAAACTGGTAAAAAAGCAAATAACAAAGGCTATATTGCGGGACTTAAAATTGGAGGTTTATTCCTACTTATATTAATTATTATTAATTTATTTAGTGCTCGTACTTTTCTTAATATAACTACTATTATTTATTATGTTGTTTTACTTTTATCTTCTACTCTCGGAGGAATCATCGCTATAAACAAAAAAGAAAATACTAATTAGTATGAAATGTATAATTAGTATCTTCTTTTAATACATAAGCCGATTCACTATAATATTCTTTAGTTACAGGATTAACTTGAGTATCTAAATATCCTAAATCATAAAGGGTTTTTAGGGTTACTTTAGTTCCTGTACATTTTTTTTCATTTAAACAATTCTTTGCTTTTCCAATTATATATTCGCTTTTAACATGTAATAATTTTTCATTATGATCATCAACTACTTTATAGGCAGTTAATCCTAAAACTGAAACTACAATAATAAATAATGTTAGTGTAATAAATATTTTATTTCTTTTCTCCATAATACTCCTTAGCAAATTCATCTCTAAATTCTTCTAGTGTTCCACTCTTAATATTTTCTCTTATTTTAACCATTAAACTATGTAAAAAATAAATATTATGAATTGATAAGAGTCTGGCACCAAAAGTTTCATCTGCAACAATTAAATGTCTAATATAAGCTTTAGTATAATTTTTACAAGCATAACAATCACAATCATCAACTGGGGTAAAATCTTCTTTATATTTACTATTTTTTAAGTT
>CALVKM010000050.1 GCA_944332705.1 uncultured Bacilli bacterium | reverse complement strand
TAAAAAACACTCAAAATCAAATTTAACAACTAAGTTCCCGTATTAAAAAATACGGGAACTTACAATTTAATTCAAAGAAAGTCCAAAAAATGCTTGCTAAATCATAAGATATATGGTATATTAATTGCAAGCACGAAAGTGTTTTTTTAAATGGAGGTAAAAAAGTGGCAAAGGAAAAAAAGCAAAAGGTAGTTAAACCTGATACTAATGAAGAAAAAAAACAAGTAAAAAAAGCTAAAACAAAAAAGAAAAATACAAAGAAGAAAACGGTTAATACTGCCCCAAAAGAAAGTTATTTGAAAAGAGTTGGTAAAGAATTAAAACTAGTTAAATGGCCAACAGCAAAGGATGTATTAAAATATACAATATCAACAATTGTATTTTGTGCATTTTTATGTGTGATATTTATGGCATTAAATTTAATAATGTCATTACTTAGAGGATGGGTGGCATAATGGAAAAAGAATGGTATGTAGTAAATACTTATTCAGGACATGAACAAAAAGTTAAAGAAAAACTAGAAGCTAAAATAGAATCTATGGGAATGCAAGATTATATTTTTAGAGTAATTATTCCTGAAACAACAGAAGTAGAAGTAAAAGATGGTGTAAAAAAAGAAAAAGTTAAAAAAATGTTTCCAGGTTATGTTCTGGTAGAAATGATTATGACAGATGAAGCTTGGTATATTGTAAGAAATACTCCAGGTGTTACAGGATTTATTGGTTCTTCTGGAAAAGGAGCTAAACCAACACCACTTCTTCCTCAAGAAATTGATAGAATACTTGCTAATATGGGTATGAGTAGAGTAAATATTGAAGAGGATTTAAAAGTTGGTGATACTGTTAATATTATTGATGGACCATTTAATGGTATGAGTGGTAAAGTAGATAATATTGATTTAGAAAATAATCGTTTGAATATTATTATAGATTTATTTGGTCAAGAAACTAATGTTGATGTTGAATTATATCAAGTAAGCAAAAATTAAGACTCGAGTGAGTCTTAATTTTTTAGTCAAATGAATTTAGATTTAATAATACAACCAATTTGTTAGGAAAAGCATTAGCTACTTTTTCCGCTAATAATACATTATTATGATCTTTAGCTTTTTCCAAAGTATCGTTTTTCAAAATTATAACTATATAATTTTGAAAAGATACAAAGAATGCAAAGGGACGAAATAATTTATAATTGATATTATCATTATTTACTATTTCATCAGCATCAACAACAATATTATTATGAACTTCTTTATAATCAATACTCATAAGTTCACTAATAAAGTGTTCTAAGAATTCTAACATTTGTGGTTGATTAAACAATCTTTTCCATATTTCTTCATTTAAAGACCACATTTCCAAAACCTCCTTGAGTTAGTTATACTACATTTTTTCTCTCTTGTCTTTAGTTTCGACAAAAGTAGGGAGGAATCGACAAATTACGACACTAATTAGTATCATCATTTTTGCTATTAGTTTTTATAGTACTAACTATTTTAGTTTTACTCCATCTTTCATAAAATAAAGTTTTTTTGATAGCTAAAGTAAAGAAAGAAATAACATAATATAAGAAAATTAATAATATTAAAAGTAAGATAGTATAAACATAAATTGTATTATTAAAATAATTAACAATACTACTACATAACATGATTATTAAAATAGGTAATATTAAATAAAATGTATAAAAGAGTATATTTCTTAAAATTAGTTCGATTAATGTAACTTTTTCATGTTTAGTAGAAATAATTTTTATTTTTAAAAACTTATAAGCTAATGTTTGACCTTTAAAAATCCAAGGAATTATTATGTAATAAATAAACGCAAATACTAAAAAGTTATAAGCAAATGTATTATTAAAGGTAAAACGAATAATCATATAAAAAACTAAAAAAATAAATAAATCAATACCATAAGCAAGGGTTCTTCTAATAATTGATACTTTCATTCCAAGTTCTAGGGCCGTATCATCAATTTCTTCTCTATTTGGTAAAAATTTTAAAAGTAGAGTTCCCACAAAATAACCAATTACGCCACCGAGAGTATTTAAAATTAAATCATCTACATCAAATAAACGATATCCTCTTGGATAGATGAAATATAAACCACTAAGTTGCGTAAGTTCAAAAAATAAACTTAATAAAAATGTAAATAAACAAGTTTTTTTGAAACTAAATTTAAAATAATAATGTAAGTAAGCACCGAAAGGAATAGTTAGTATTATATTAAATAAAGGAACAAATACATAACTACTTGTTAAAGATTTAAAATAAGTAGAAAAATCACTTATAACAAAACCGCTTTTACTAATAAAGTCACTAATAAAATTAAAGGGAATAAGTTGTGTTGTTGGAGTTGTTAGAGCCATTACTTCTTCTTTATTTGGTAGTGGTAAAATAACCAAGAAATAAGCGGTCAAAAGATATAAAATAAAAGAATAAATAATTATAGCTCTATACCAATAAACAGAACCATACTTATGATATTCTCTTAAAATATATGGTAAAGTTATTAAAAAAGCAATAAATGGGAATGTAACTATAGCTATTTTTATAATTGATAAATAATTCATACTAATCTTCCTTTTTTGTTAATAATTTTTTATTTTTTCCAGTAATAAGTGCTAAATAAGCTCTTGTATTACATATTTCTTTTCTAGTAGATACTAATTTATCGGCTTTAGACATAATCCTTCCTTCGATATAAAATGATTTTCTAAAAGAAAATGCTCCAACTTTTCCAACATATGTAGATACAAATATCATTTTCTTATAAATTTCTGGTAATTGATTATATTTTTCTTGATTGTTTAATTCTAAAGAATATTTATCTATTGCTCTAACTGGTAGTGGATACATATGATGCATTATCCCATCAATAATCATTAAAGATTCATCTTCATTTTGAAATACATTTGGAAACCAAGTTATAGCATTAACAACAGCTTCAATTGGATGGGTAAATCCATGAAGATTTTTAAATTTTTTGCTTTTAGATTTAATATTGTTTTGCCATGGTTCTTCATATAAATCATGAAACATAGCAATGTATATAGCAATTTTTAAGTTGATAAATTCCAATTTCCTTCTATTTTTAATCTTGTAAATCATTTTATAGGTAACAATAGCATCACTCATGATATGTTCACCTAAAGTTGTAGCATCATGATGCCAAAAAGGACTATAATTTCTCTTTTTAAATTCTGGATGAAGACAAATAGGTTTTATTAGATTCCATAATGTTTTACTATTTTTACCATCTACATTATATCTTAAACAAAGTATTTTAAATTGTGTATATATATTCATAATGTACCTCTATACAATAAGATTATATTATATATTATATAAAAAAGCAAAGATTTATAGATAATTATCATTTCTATATAACAAATTTTAGCATATCTTATATAGAAAGGAGGTTTATATTTTGAACAATTACGAAAGAGCTGTTCAAAAGGTTAAGTGTTCAGGTTTAGAACAACCATGTTGTTGTTTTGGCCCAACTGGACCAACGGGACCCCAAGGACCTGCAACAGTAACAACTGGTGTAACTGTTACAACTGCTCCTGGAACACAAGCAGAAGTAACTAATGTAGGAACATTAGAAAATGCTGTTTTAAGATTCTCAATTCCAGCTGGAGCGACTGGTGCAACGGGTGCTACAGGTGCAACAGGCCCAACTGGTCCAATCGGAGCAACCGGAGCCACTGGCCCAACTGGAGCGACTGGAGCAACTGGAGCAACCGGACCAGCAGGAACAGGAAGTACTGGCGCAACAGGACCTACAGGACCAACCGGAGCAACTGGTCCAACTGGCCCAACAGGTGCAACAGGTGCGACAGGTCCAACCGGAGCTACGGGAGTAACAGGACCTACGGGACCAACTGGAGCTAGTGTAAGCTTAAGTATTGGAACAGTAACAACTGGAGCAACAGCAGCTGCTACAATAACAGGTGTAGCACCAAATTATTTCTTAAATCTAGTATTACCACAAGGTGCAACAGGTCCAACTGGAGCTACTGGAGCATCAGGAGCAACAGGTCCAACTGGAGCTACTGGAGCATCTGGAGCAACAGGACCAACAGGCCCAGCAGGAACGGCAGGAACTACTGGAGCAACAGGACCTACAGGACCGACTGGAGCATCTGGAGCAACAGGACCAACTGGCCCAGCAGGAACGGCAGGAACTACTGGAGCAACAGGACCTACAGGACCGACTGGAGCATCAGGAGCAACAGGACCAACTGGCCCAGCAGGAACGGCGGGAACTACTGGAGCAACAGGACCTACGGGACCGACTGGAGCATCAGGAGCAACTGGACCTACAGGCCCAGCAGGAACGGCAGGAACTACTGGAGCAACAGGACCTACGGGACCAACTGGAGCATCAGGAGCAACCGGACCGACAGGCCCAACAGGACCGACAGGACCTACGGGACCAACAGGACCATAGGGAGATTATGAAAGATATCAAAATTTGTGTTTATGCTATTTGTAAAAATGAAAGTAAATTTATTAATAGATGGTTAGAATCAATTAAAGATGCAGATTATATATGTGTTTTAGATACTGGTTCTACTGATAATTCAGTAGAGTTATTAAAAAATGCTGGAGTAATCGTAGAGACAAAAACTTTTACTAATTTCCGTTTTGATGAAGCTCGTAATGAATCAATAAAATTAATTCCTGAAGATACAGATGTATGTGTATGCATTGATATTGATGAAGTAATGATTCCAGGTTGGAAGACTGCCATAAAAAAAGCTTGGAAGAGTGATACTACAAGACTTAGATATATTTATAATTGGAATCTAGATGAACACGATAATCCTAAAGTCAGCTTTTATCAAGATAAAATACATGCATATAAAGGTTATAAATGGGTAAATCCTGTTCATGAAATATTAAAGTATTCGGGTGGTGAAGAACACTATCAGGCAACCGACGAATTAATTATTAATCATTATCCTGATCAAACCAAATCGCGTAGTTCTTATTTACCATTATTAGAATTATCAGTTAAGGAAGATCCTGAAAATGATCGTAATATGCACTATCTAGGTCGAGAATATATGTATTATGGAAAATGGAATGAAGCAATTACTACCCTAAAAAAACATTTATCTTTAAAAAATGCTACATGGAAAGATGAAAGATGTGCATCAATGCGTTTTATAGCTAGAAGTTATTTAGGATTAAATGATATAGATAATGCAGTATATTGGTATAATGAAGCGATTAAAGAAGCCCCTCACTTAAGAGACCCACTTGTTGAACTTGCTTTAGTTTATTATCAACTAGAGGATTGGGAAGCGGTTATAAAATATTGTAATGCTGCTTTAAACATACCAATAAATGCTAAAACATATATTAATGAAGTATTTAGTTTTGATGAAACTATTGATGATTTATTATCACTAGCATATTATAATACAGGGAATATAGAAAAAGCAGTAGAGCATGCAACTAAAGCTTTAGAAATAAATCCTGATAATGAACGGATAAAGAACAATTTAGAAATAATGAAAAACAAACTTCAAAATTAGAAGTTTGTTTTCTTTTTGTAAAATGTATGTCAAGTTTTTAAAAATTATAATAAAAATTGCTTCAAAAAAAAGACTTTCAAATAAAAAAAGCGAATGTATATAGTGAAGGGAGTGGTAATGTCAATATAAAAATGTAGGTTTTTGCTAAAATAATTTTGTAGGAAAACCTACATTTTTATATTGACATTACCATTAAGTTCTGTTTAGAGCTGTTAAGTTCTGTTTAGAGCTGTTAAAATCACAAATAAACTTTAATCATCTTAAAATATATTGAAAAATATTAAAAATATGTTATGATATATGCGGTGATTTTATATGAACAACTTTACATTTTTAACTGATGAGCAAATATTTGGAAATAATCGGTTAGATATAATAAGTAGATATGGTACAAAATGTACTATAACTGATTTTTCTATTTTATTAGGCGGTTATGTATCATCAGATTATTATACTTGTGAAGGAAATACTAAAAAAGATAGAACTGGTTGGTGGTGGACAAAATCATCTGATGGGGATAATGACGCGCGCCTCGTTGACACGGGTGGTTCTAGATATTGGAGCAGTGTTGTTAAACGCACTGGTGGGGCTCGCCCAGCTTTACCTTACTCTTCAATTCAGCAGGTCTCCTCGAACGGAGTGAGAGGTGCCAGTGGAATTAAGGAAACCCTTTATGGAGAATATCCACAAACAATTGTTGATGAAAATTATTCTCGTGAATTAGAAAGAGCATACAACAATGGAAGTTTAAAAACTACAGGCAAAAATTATACAACAGATTCAGTTAGATACCAAGATACTGATACAAGCTTTAGAGCTAGAACTCATACTGAATATAAATATAATGGAGGTAAATATATTCGTTTTGTTGGTGATTCAAACTGTGATGGAGAGGTTTTGTCTGATGGTAGAACAATTCAATCAGGAAATACATATTGGGTTCGTGTTGAACCAATAATTTGGTTAGTAGATGAAAGAGCAAATATAGCACTATCGAAGAAAATAATTTTTTCCGGAGTACAATTTAAAAATCGTAGAGATTACAAAGATGATTTTGATAGAACTGATATAAAACAATTTATGGATAATTATTTTTCAAAAGAAATAGTTTCTGATAGAGTTTATTCACAAACTACATCGGTAGAGCAAACCCAAAATTTAGAATGGAAAGAACCGGTAAGAAAACAAAACCCTTATGGTTTTAATTTTGATGGAGTATTAGAAGAAGATATAATAAGAGGAGCAGTAGAAAGTAATGTTTCAGTATTCTTACATGGTAGACCAAGTGAAGGCAAATCAGCAAGAGTAAAACAATTAGATCCAGATTGTGAAATAATATATATGAGAAATGCAACTCCTGATAGCTTAAA
>CALVKM010000049.1 GCA_944332705.1 uncultured Bacilli bacterium | reverse complement strand
AAAAAAACGAAATTTTAAAGAAAGGATATAATATATTCAGTTCTTTAAAAAAGAACTAATTATATTATACAAGGTGAAATTGTGAGATTAAATAGTAATGCTAAATTTATTAGAGAAATAAGTGAAGAAGAAGAAAAAGAAATGATTCATAACACAGAATTGAAGCTTAGTAAGCAAGAAGGCAAAGAAGAAAAAACAATTGATGTCATTAAAAATTTGTTATCAGTAAACAGTCCTATTGAAACCATTGCTATAGCAGTAGATTTAAGTATCGATGAAGTAAAAAACATCATTAAAGAAAACAATCTTGATAAAACCGGTGAATAAAATCACCGGTTTTATTTAACAAAAAACACAATATAACTTAAGAATACTATGAGTAATATTAAAACAATCCAACCATTAGCTTTATCCCGAAGTTTACTTTTATTTTCAATTCCTATGGCCATGGAAGCGAGATATCCTCCAATTAATCCCCCGATATGTGCGGCATTATCAACACCACTTACCATAAAACCTAATAAAAGATTTAAAACAATAACAGGAATTATTTGGTTTTTAATAGCTTCACTTAAATACAAACGATAATGATATCCGAAATAAAGTAAAGCTCCCATTAAACCAAATATTGCTCCACTAGCCCCAACTGATACAATATTAGCTTCATTAAAAATTAAAGAAAGTAAACTACCTACTAGAGCACTTATTAAATAAACAAATAAAAACTTAAATTTACCAACAAATGTTTCAACTTGTGTACCTATTATTACTAAAGAATACATATTGACAAGCAAATGAATTAAACTAACATGTAAAAATGCTGCACTAATTACTCGCCATACCTCTCCACTTTGAACTAATAATAAATTGTTACCACCGAAATTAACTAAAGCATTAATACCAATATTAAAGAAATTATTACTATCAATTCCTAAAATAATATACATTACAATACAAATTAACATTATTAATTTAGTCATAATAATTTTTTTAGGGGAAAATACTTTTTCAAACAATTTATTATCTTTATAAGTTTTTTCATTTATATCATGAGTTACATTAATAATTAAATCAAGACCATCTTTAGTATCTAACAATTCATTTTCCAAATTAGGAAAAATTTCTTTTAACTCTTTATTTTTTTTAATATCATTTAAAGATTTTATATTAATTGTTTCAATATGATTGAAAAGCCCTGGTTCTATCTTTTTATCTAAATCTAAACATATATTTAAAGCATTCATTTTCCAAGATAAAGTTTTTTTCTTTATTTGTTTAATTATATGTTGCACTTTAAATAAATCAAATTTATATTGTTCTTCATTAATAATTGAATTACAATTTATTCTAATAACTCGATATGGTCCATCTAAATTTTCTAACCAAATTTCATCTTTTACTCCTTGAACATTTATCGGAGAATAATTCTCTTTAGTTACAAAATAATGGACTAAACTCATCATAATTTGTTCATTTTTCCTTATTATTATCGAAGGCATAAAATCACTCCTCGCATTTTATTTTACAATAAATCATATATTTAGTAAAGAGGTGATAATTTTGTTTTTCTATATACTTTACATAATTTCTTTAATTTGTCTACTTATTCCTATCCTTAAAATTATAAACTATGGTATCTTAAGAGAAAATACTATCTTCTTACTCCTTACTAATTATATTTTAAATATTACATCTGCCATTTTCTTTGGCTATTTTCAAAATTATTTATTTGCTACTTTTTTTCTTATAGCTCTTTTAATATTTGCGTGTCTTTTAATTAAAGAATTTAAAAACCTAATAGGTTTTTATGAACTTTTATCCATTCCCTATTTATTAGTAGTATCTTACTCCTGCGTCTTTAGTTTAATAATGTTACTCCAAAGTATTTAGATATTCCTGAAACTCATCTGGTAAAGGACATCTAAATTCTAATTCTTTTTTAGTAATTGGATGAATAAACTTTAAATATTCCGAATGTAAAAACTGGCCAAAAGAAGTACTAATCTTTTTGTTATAAACAGGATCATTATGAATAGGATACCCAATATAAGCCATATGAACCCTTATTTGATGCGTTCTTCCTGTTTCTAAAACCAACCTAATTAAAGTATTATTTTTATATCTTTTTATTACTTCAAAATTAGTAATAGCTTTTTTCCCTCCAGCTGCAACAGTCATTTTTTGATAATTTTCTTTACTTCTTTTAATCGGAGCATCAATAGTGCCAATTGATACTTCAATTACTCCATCAACTAAAGCTATATATTCTCTATGAATATTATGTTTCTTAAATTCTTCTGAAAGTATTTCGTGAGTTTTATTTTCTTTAGCAACAAGCATTAAACCCGATGTATCTTTATCAAGCCTATGAACTATGCCTGGTCTATCACAATCCCCAATATCACTTAAATTTTTAGTATAATACATTAAACCATTTACTAAAGTATTATCTTTATTACCACTCCCCGGATGCACAACTAAGCCACTAGGTTTATTAATAACCATTAAATACTCATCTTCATAAACAATATCTAAATCAAGTTTTTTAGCTTCTATTTTAGTATCCTTGACAAAACCATCTTTAATTTCTATTTTATCTCCAACTACTGGCTTATAACTAGCCTTAACTTTTTTCCCATTTACTAAAATATACTCACTATCAATCATTTTAGTTATAGTCTCTCTACTTAAATCTGTAATACTTGCTAAATATTTATCTATTCTTTCATTTACTTCGCTATCTACTACCATGTTCTTCTCCTTTAATTATTGCTATAATTACAAGTAAAAAACCAACAACTATAGCTATATCCGCCAAATTAAATACTGGAAAACTATAATCAAATATAAAAAAGTGCAAATAATCAATTACATAGCCATAAATTACCCTATCAATTAAATTACCAACTAATCCCCCATAAATAAGAGCAAAAGCTACTATATTTCTTTTATTTTCCATGAAATAAATTTGATATTTTAATAAAAGAAAAAAAGCAACTATAGCAATAATTATTAAAAGTATTTGGCTTCCTTCAAAAATACTCCAAGCAGCCCCAGTATTATATACTTTAGTTATATAAAAAATATCTGGGATAACCTGAATAGATTCATTAATACTTAAAATATTATCTATTACTATTTTAAGTACTTGATCTATTAATAAAATAATTGTAGCTATAATTAAACTTTTTTTCTTCATGTCTTTACTATATCACATTTTTCATTTATTTACTAGTATAACATCAGTCCCAATCTTAACAATATCTTTAAAATTAAAATTTAATTCACTATTTTTTAAAACTTTTCGAAAAAACTTTTTCTCTTCCGCAACAAATCCTAAAATATGACCTTCACTATTTATTTCCACATCAACAATTCTTCCTAAATTAACCCCACTTTTTATACTTATTATATCTTTATTTTGTAACTCACTTAAATACATATAACCACCATTAAATTATATGTTATTTAATTTGTTTTTTTAAATTAAGTAATGCACTTTTCTCTAACCTTGATACTTGAGCTTGACTAATCCCAAGAGCATCTGCTATTTCCATCTGGGTCTTACCCACAATAAATCGCTCTAATAAAATATCTTTTTCGCGTTTTTTTAATTTAAGTAAAGCTTTTCTTAAAGAAATTAACATATCTTTATCACTATTTTTATCTTTAACATCTGCAATCTGATCGAACAAATATATAGTATCTCCCCCATCATTATAGATAGGTTCAAATATACTTGTGGGTTCCCTTAAAGCATCAAGAGCAAAAGCAATTTTGTATTCATCAATTCCTAATGCTTCACTAATTTTACTAGTTGGTGCTTCAACTCCATATTCCTTAATATAATCATCTTTAAATTTGATTATTTGATATGCTAAATCTTTAATGCTACGACTTACTCGCATTTGGGTGTTATCTCTAATATAACGCTTGATTTCTCCAACAATAAGAGGAACAGCATAAGTACTAAGTTTAAGACCATAAGATAAATCGAAATTATCAATTGCTTTAATTAACCCAATAACTCCCACTTGAAATAAATCATCCATATTAATATCACTACGATTAAAATTCTTTAAAATACTTAAAACTAATTTCAAATTACCATTGATAAGTTCTGTTTTAGCATCAATATCCCCATTTTTAAGTCTTACAAATAACTGGGTCATTTCTTCGTTTGTCAGCACTTTAATTTCACTAGTATTAATTCCTGTAATATCTACTTTATATCTCGCCATATAAAAATCCTTTCAAACATATTTTGTTTGAAAGGAGTACTTTTTATACAATTACTTGTTATATTTTTTCAATATTATTCTAGCTTTATTTAATATTTCATCTTTATATTCTTTTGAATTATATATTATAGGTATTTCATAATCGAATAAATATTCTAAAGTTGTATCAGAATTATCTTCTAAAAATCTTGCTTGATAATATTCATAGGCAAGTATTTCACTAACTGAGTTTATTAATATCTGTTTTCTAATATCTACTTTATTATGAAGATTATTATATAATTTTTTAAATCTATTATAATCTTCTTCTGCAAGTATTATTTCATTATTACTATTAGATAAATTAGGAAAACAATCTAATATTCGTTCTCCGAAAGGAAGGGTTTTTATAATTTTAGTAATTTTATCATCTGCTATAACAATTATTAAATTAATCATAAAATAATCATATTCTGATTTTATTAAATAACCATCTTCTATTTTTTGTAAATATTTATTATCTATTTTAAATGCATTTGTTCCATTTGTTATTTTAATCATTTTTATCCTCCTTTATAATAATAGCATATTTTCTCGTATTTTCCCACATTTTTGTGGAAATAATATTATTAATGAGAAAATATCATTAGTGATTTATATGAAAATAAGTAGATTAAGAGATATTCGTGAAGAAAAAGAAATGACTCAAAAAGATATTGCTAAGATTCTTAAAGTGAATCGTTCAACTTATACTGGATGGGAAATAGGAAGAGATACCATTCCTTTAGTACGACTTAATGAGATATGCCGTAGTTTTGCTGTTTCCTTTGATTACATTTTAGGACTAAGTGATGAAAATAAAGGATATCAAAATATTATAATTAATGCTAAAGTGATTGGTAATAATCTCAAGGCTTTTCGCCATAAACAGAATTTGCCTCAAAGAGTATTATTTGAGTTTTTAAATACTACTTCATCAACTTGGTCAGCATATGAAACAGGGAAAATCATTATTAAAACAACCTTTTTATATGCTATTTGCAAAAAATATAAATTATCAGTTGATGAAATGCTAACTAAGTAGCAAGGATTAACGCATTATTTGCTTTAATTTCTTTACTACTTTTTTTTCAATTCTGGAAATATAACTTTGCGAAATACCTAGCATTTCTGCCACCTCTTTTTGGGTATATTCCATTGTATTATTAAGTCCATATCTTAAAGTCATTATTTCTTTATCTCTATCTGGTAAATTTTCTATTTCCTTACTCAAAAACTCTTTATCAACCTTTTTTTCATATTCACTTGGCACTAAATCAGCATCAGTTCCTAGTATATCTTCTAAATGTAGTTCATTACCTTCACTATCATAGTTTAAGGCATCTTCCAGGGACACTTCACTTCTCTTACGCTTATTCTTACGAAGAAACATTAATATTTCATTACTAATACAACGTGATGCATAAGTAGCTAACTTTATATTTTTATCAATCTTATAAGTATTAATTCCTTTAATTAACCCAATTGATCCAATACTTACTAAATCTTCAATATCATAAGTAGTATTTTCATACTTCTTAGCTAAAAATACTACTAATCTTAAATTATGTTCAATTAACTTATTTCGAGCTTCCATATCCCCTTGTCTAGCTTTAATTAAATATTCAAGTTCTTTATCCCTATCTAGTGGGGGTGGTAACTTATCAGTAGCTCCAACAAATAATACTTCATTATACTTTGCAATTATTTTTTCAATTAATTTTCTAAACATATATCCTCCATTATCTTATAATTAAGCAAGCAATCCATACTAATTTTATTCATTCCATCAGGTATTATTCCAACTAAATAATTATTTAAAATACTATTATTTATTTTTAAATACCTAATACTAAAACACTCAACTAATCCACTATATCCTACTACTTTATATGGTACATATATTGGACTTTTATTGTTAATATATGGCACCAATAACTTCTTAGATAAAAGTATTACATATTTATGAGTTATAGGATCCCTCAGCTTATTTCCGGTATCTAAAAATCCATTACAATTAAGAGTCTTTCCATTTTTAAAACAAATAGAAACATTCATATAATATTTTATTGTACTTTTATATCTCTTCTGTTCTTTTATATATAAAAACAAAATAATCGGTGCAAGTATTATTAAAACAATATAATTAATACTAAAGCCATCAAAATAAAATATTAATCCTTCATTCTTATAACTAAATTCTAAACTTAAAAAGTATAAAAAACCTCCGAGAATTACACTACACATATATAAATATATAAAATTATCAGCCATATATTTAATACTTTTATATCCAAAAGATATTAAAAGCATTAATATACTAACAATTATTTTAAATATAAATAAAATTATATTATTAAGTGGTATAAAAAGTATTACTAAAGAGATTGCTCCAAGAATTGCTCCAAAAAGTAATCTTCTAAACTTCATATGTCTTTTTAAAGTTATATCAACAGTCATAAGTAATAATAAATCATAACTAAAATTAAGTAAAAATACTAAATCTAAATATATTTTCATAATTATCACTCAATCATTATACATTATAAAAGCAACAAAATTTGTTGCTTTATGTCGAAGATATTAAATTTTTAAAAATTTTTTAGACCACCAAGCGAATCTTATTACTGGACAGTTTTTAGTCCTTAAAAACGGAAGGTTTTATATATCCCTTCCGTTTTAATATCTATTTTGTATAAACAACCACTTTATGTTATTATTATATTATCAAAAAATCAAAAAAAGGTGGTTGTTTATGTATTTAGTATATAATAAAATTGATACTGTTGTAAATAAATTTTGTGATTATTTTTCAAATTTTTGTAATTCTAAGACTCTTCTTAACTTTTTACCAGAGTTCTTTTGTTCTCTTATTGATGCTGAATCTACCACTACTTCGAAAATTTCTCTTTCTTTATTTAATTCTATTAATGATTCTATTAATCTTGATTCTCATTCTAAAAGAATTTATCGTTTCTTACATAATCCTAAATATAACATCCATTCTCTTTTTGATGCTATTGTTATTGATGTTTTATCTCGTTTTAAATTATCTCATTCTGATA
>CALVKM010000048.1 GCA_944332705.1 uncultured Bacilli bacterium | reverse complement strand
TGATGTATATGAAGGATTAGCTATAAACAGCTTTAATTATGTTTTTTGCAATGGTAATTGTGCAGAAATGTAAAAAAGTGTTGACTAAAGTCAAATAAAAGATTATAATTAATACAGTTTTATTAAAAACGAAGAACGAGACATGTGTATTTTGGATAACTTTAAGAGAGTTCTTGTTAGGTGTGAGTAGAATATTTTAGAAAAAATACAAATCACTCGGGAGTTAAATAACTGAAAAATTAGTAAGTTATTTCGTTAATCGCGTTAAGATAATTAAGTAAATTTAAGGGATGGTACCGTGCTTTTGCACTCCTTTTGGTACCATCCCTTTTTTAAGGAGGAAATTATGGAAAAGTTTAAAAGTTTAAGTAAAGAACCAGTAGATCAAGTTGAAGGTAAAATCTTAGATCGTTGGTTAAAAGATGATTTATTACAAAAATGTATTGATGAAAGAAAAGATGCTCCGTATTTTGTATTTTATGATGGTCCAGCAACTGCAAATGGACACCCAGGATTACATCATCTAGTGGCTAAATTCTTAAAAGATACTATTTGTAAATACAAATCAATGCAAGGATACAAAGTAATTCGTAAAGTAGGTTGGGATACGCATGGACTTCCAGTTGAACTACAAGTAGAAAAAGAATTAGGTTTTACTGACAAAAAAGATATTGAACGTTATGGCATAAAAGAATTTAATGAAAAATGTCGTGAGTCAGTAATGCGCAATGAAAAAACATTTACAGATTTAACTAATAAAATGGGTCAATTAATCGATATTAAAAATCCATATGTAACTTATAAAAATGATTATATTGAAACAGAATGGTGGATTTTAAAGAAATTCTGGGAAGAAGGATTATTTTATGAAGGCTCTAAAATACTTCCTTATTGCCCAAGATGTGGAACTGGACTTGCTAGTCATGAAGTGGCATTAGGTTATCAAGAAGATCCCGTTGATACTGTAATTGTACCAATGAAGAAAAAAGATGAAGATGTTTATTTTCTAGTTTGGACAACTACACCATGGACTCTTTTTGCCAATGTTGGTTTATGTGTTAATCCTGATTATGATTATTCACTTGTTGAAAGCAAAGGTTATAAATTCATTTTAGCTTCATCTTTAGTAAAAAAAGTTTTAGGAGACGATGCTAAAGTTCTAAAGACTTTCAAGGGTAGTGAAATGGAATATTGGGAATATGATCGTTTAATTGATGGTCCAAAGCTAAATAAAAAAGCTTTCTTTGTAACAGTAGATCCATATGTTACTGATGAAGATGGTACAGGAGTAGTTCATATGGCTGGTGCTTTCGGTGAAGATGATGCTAGAGTTTGTCGTAAGTATAATTTACCATATTATAATCCTGTTGGTGATGATGGTAAATTTATGGAAGGACCATGGCGTGGAATGCTTGTATTTGATGCTAGTGATGAAGTAATTAAATACTTAAAAGAAAACGATAAGTTGTTTAAAAAACAAAGAATTACTCACAACTATCCACATTGTTGGAGATGTAATAGTCCTTTAATTTATTATTCTAAACCAAGTTATTATTTAGAAATTACTAAAATTAAAGATAAAATTGTAGCTAATAATAATACTGTCAATTGGTATCCGGCATATGTTGGAGAAAAACGTTTTGGTAACTGGCTTGAAAACTTAAAAGACTGGGCAATTTCTAGATCTCGTTATTGGGGAACACCACTTCCATATTGGATTTGTTCTTGTGGTTACTCTGAAATGATTGGTTCAAGAAAAGAATTAGTCGAAAAAGCTATTGAAGATATAGATGAAACAATTGAACTACATCGTCCATATGTTGATGATGTGCATCTATTATGTCCTGAATGTGGTAAAGCTATGACCAGATGTAAAGATGTAATCGACTGTTGGTTCGATTCTGGTTCCATGCCTTTTGCCCAATATCATTATCCATTTGAAAATAATGATTTGTTTGAATCACAATTTCCGGCAGACTTTATTTGTGAAGGAATTGATCAAACTAGAGGATGGTTTTACTCACTTATTGTTATTTCGACATTTGTTAAAGGCGTATCTCCATTTAAAAATGTCTTAGTAAATGACCTTTTACTAGATGCAGAAGGCAAAAAAATGAGTAAAAGTCGTGGTAATATTGTTGAACCATTTACTACAATGAAAGAATATGGAGCAGATACAGTAAGATTCTATCTTCCATATGTTTCCCCAGTATGGGTACCACTTAAGTTTGATATTAATGGCTTAAAAGAAGTTCATTCTAAATTCTTTAATCCTCTAAAAAATACATATAATTTCTTTACAATGTATGCTAATATTGACAATATCGATATAAAAGAATGCAATATTCCAGTTGAATCTAGAGATGAAATTGATCGTTGGTTAATAAGTAAATATAATAAGCTTCTTAAATATGTAACTGAATCTTATGATGAATACGACCTAAATAAAGTAGTTAGAGCCCTAACAGACTTTGTATCTGATGAATTATCTAACTGGTATATCAGAAGAAACAGAGATCGTTTCTGGGGATCTAAATTAGATGATTCTAAAAAATCAGTTTACATGACTACTTATGAAGTTTTAGTAGGATTATCTCAGATGATGGCTCCAGTTGTTCCGTTCCTATCTGAAGAAATTTATACTAATTTAACAGGTGAATACTCTGTTCATACATCAGATTTTCCAAAATATAACGAAGTATATATTGATGAATTATTAGAAGAAAAGATGGATAAAGTAAGAGACCTAATTAGTATTGGTAGATATGTTCGTGAAGAAAATAAAATTAGAGTTCGTCAACCACTTGAAGAAATTTTACTTGATGGTAAAAATGAACTTTTAATCGGTGAACTTAGTGATTTAATCAAAGAAGAATTAAATGTAAAAAAAGTTACATTTATTGATGATACTTCTGAGTTTATGAACTTTACTGTTAAACCTAATTTTAAAGAAGTGGGTAAAACTTTAGGTAAAGATTTAAAAGAGTTTCAAGAAAAACTATTAGAATTATCTGACCAAGATATAAATAAACTTCGTGAAGATGAAATGATTACTATGAATATTGCAGGTAAAGATTTAGAAGTTACATCTAATATGGTAGATATAAGAATTGATGCTAAAACTGGCTTTAATGTTGGTATGGAAAATAATGAATATGTTATTTTAAATACACACTTAAGTGATGAGTTAATTAATGAAGGTATTGCTAGAGAAATTGTATCTAAAGTACAACTTATGCGTAAAAATATGAATATGGAATTAACTGATAGAATAACTATTAATTACGAAGCTAGTGAAAAAATAAAAAATGCAGTTGAAGCTTTCTCAGATTACATCAAAAAAGAAACTTTAGCAACTGACATTACAAATGAATGTTTAGCTGGTGAAGAATTCAGTATTAATGATGAAAAAGTATTAATTGCTATTTCTAAAAATTAATTGAAAAGGTGCCTTAAATTGGCACCTTTATATAAAGGAGAGTTTATGTATAGTGTATTATTAAGTAAAGTAGAACACTCTTATCATTTAATAGAGGATAGATTAAAAGAATTAATAAAAAGTGATTATAAAGTAGCTGTTATTCCATGGGCATTTCCAAATGAACTTGATAGTGATAGATTGATAAATGAATATTTTAAAAAGGGTGAAAGAAGATATAATAAATATTTAAATTTACTATTGAATATGGGAATTAGTGAAGAAAACGTAACTATTTGTAATTGCTATAGTGATTCTAAAGAATATTTAAAAGAAGTTATAAATAATTCTGATGTCTTAGTAATTCCTGGAGGTAATCCGGAGATGTTATTTAGTAAAGTTGTTCAAGAAAAAGATCTGCTTTATGATATAAAGTATTATCAAGGAATGATAATTGGTGAAAGTGCTGGAGCAGATTTACAATTAAAAAGGTATTTTATAACTGCTAAAAACAATTATTATCATTATTTTGCTTTTTATGATGGTTTTGGAGTTTTAGATGATCCATTTTATTTAGATGTTCATACTATTGATTCTAAAGAATATTTAGATGACTTACAAAAAGTAGCTGATGATAAAGAAAAGACAGTTTATGCAATATTTGATGATGGAGCAATTATTTATAATCGTGAGTCTCAAGAGATGGAATTTTATGGAAATGTCTTAAAATTTGAACCTAACCAAAAACGGATACTTAAGCCATAAACATTGCTATTTCTAAAAAATAATGCTAAAATTAATGTGTGTCCCTGTAGCTCAGTTGGATAGAGCGTTACCCTCCGAAGGTAAAGGTCGCAAGTTCGATTCTTGTCAGGGACACCATTAATTTTGATACTTAAGTTCACATAAATTGTGGACTTTTTTTAGTTTTATTAAAATGTAAAATTTTTGTCAAAAAGTAATGTTTTCCTTGACAGAATTATAATAATGTGTTCTAAATTTCTTTCAAATTTTTTTCAAAAATGTTCAAAAAGCGGTGTAAAACTGTGTAAAACAGTGTAAATTTGACACAAAAAAATTATGCCCGTTTTTTGGCGTATCTTAGCCAAAAAATAAAAAAATAAAAAAATTTTAAAAAATTTTGTCCAAAAAAAGAAGTAATTACCATAAAAAAATTGTAATTATTTAGTGAAGGGAGGAAGAAGGACATGAAAATAATCCGTCAAAGAGATTTTCGAGATTGTGGAGCTTGTTCTTTAGCATCAGTAATTGAACATTATGGTGGATATGTTTCCATTGAACGTATTCGTCTAGATGCCAAAGTAACAAGCGATGGCACAAAAGCTCTAAATTTACTTGCCGCTGCTAGAAAATATGGTTTTGATGGTGTTGGCAAAAAAGTTACTTCTCTAGATGATTCAGAAATTAAGTATCCGGCGATAGTTCATTTAAATATGAAAAATGGCTATCAACATTATGTTGTCATATACAAAGTTACCAAAAATAAAGTAGTGCTAATGGATCCAGCTAAAGGTAAAGTAGTAATGAAGAAAGATGAATTTCTAGATAAATGGAGTAAAGTAGTTTTAATACTATATCCTAAAACTAAAATAATTTCTTTTAAAAAAGAAAATAGTTTATTAAGTATATTTTTAAACATTTTACTCCAAGAAAAAAGACTTTTTGCTTTCATTGTCTTAATGAGCATATTTATGATGATTTTTACCATTGCTAGTAGTTATTATTTTCAAGTGATGATAAACAGTATAACCCAAAATTATTATATTGCTTATATTATGTTATTTGTACTGTTATTTGCCATTATTACTATTTTAAAACTAGTATTTACTTACATGCGTAATTATTTAGAAACTCATTTAAATAAAAATATCGACTGTATTTTAAATGCTTCATTTTTAGATCACACATTCAACCTCCCTTTAGAAGTCATATCTAGTAGATCTAGTGGAGAAATAATGACTAGAGTAAATGAACTAACTAATATCAAAAACTTATTTACGGATATCTTTATTTCTTGTATTCTAGATTTTCTACTAATGTTTGCTTCTGTGCCTTTACTAATAAGTATAAGTAAAAACTTATTTTTAGTCCTTTTTCTTTGTTTAATCTTATACTTAATTGTTGGTTTAATAACTAGCAAATTAGTATTTAAAAAGGCTTATCAAAATATTGAGTATGAATCAAGTTTTAACTCAAGTTTACTTGAAAATATCAATATGATAAATAGTATTAAAAATTTGAATTTAACAGATTCGCGTTTAAAAAAGATTGAGGAAAGCCTAACAATATTTTTGTATGATACATTTAATCTCAGCAGTTTTTTAAACAAAGAACGCACAATTAAAAATTTTATTAGTGAAATTGGCTTTTTTATAATCAATACCTGGGGATTTTATCTTATTTTTAAAGGAAACTTAGAAATAACAGCTTTAATTACATTTAATACTCTTTTAGGATTCTTCTTAGATCCCATTAAAAATTGTATAGATAGTATTCCCAAATATAATTTTTTGAAAGCGACTTACTCTAAAATTAATGATTTTTTGAGTAGTGAACAGGAAATAATGGGAAAATCTATATTTTTAAAAGATAATAGTATTAAAATTAGTAATTTAACTTATTCGTATAACAATATCGATAATATATTTAAAAATTTTAATTTATTTATTAAGGGAGGTGAATTTGTCCTGCTCAAAGGTAAGAGTGGGTGTGGTAAATCTACACTTTGCAAAATGCTCGATAAATATATAACAGATTATAAAGGAAACATTTTAATTGGAGGTATCAATATAAGAGATTTAAGTATTGCTACAATTAGGAAAAATGTCCTTTATGTTAATCAAAATGAAAATATTATATCGGAGACTATTAAAAATAATATATTACTTGATAGAAATATACCTGATAAGACATTTTTTAAAATTTGTAAAATGTGTGCTATTGATGAAATAGTTGAAAATAAACCATTGCGTTTCAATACTGGTATTAGTAATGAAACAGATAATATCTCAGGTGGTGAAAAACAAAGAATAATTTTAGCTAGGGCTTTACTTAATAATTTTCAAATTCTTATTTTGGATGAAGCATTAAGTGAAGTTGATTATAAATTGGAGGAAAGAATTATGCAAAATATAAGAAATTATTTTAAAGATAAAACTATTATTTATATTACTCATAAAAACCATGATAAATTGTTTGATAAAATCATCAATGTAGGAGAAACTCATGACATACGAAGAATTAACACACATTAAATATCATGTTTATCACGTCTTTATCATTATGGTAATTATAGCTATTGGTTTAACTTTATACATGCTTAGAGTAGAAGTTTATGATGTTTATAATACTGTAGGTTATATTAAAAATCATAGTTTAGTTCTAAATATCCCAATAGAATACTCTGATACAATAATAAATGGTGAATATTTAGTAATTGAAGATGAAAAGTATACTTATGAAGTTAAAAACATTAGTGAAATACTACTTAGCAACAATATAAGTTATCAAGAAGTAGTAATAGATATCGAAAATAATTTCAAGGAAAATTCAATAGTTGATACAAATATTTATCATGATAAAGAAAAAGTGGCAATCAAATTAAAAAATTTGATATATGGAGGTTAGAATGTATTTAACAAATGAAGAATTATTAAGTATCAATGGTGGATATATTGGTATGTCTACATTATTTGGTAAACAATTATTGAAATTAGGAATAGCATTAGGAAATAAAATAAGATATTTAATAGATGCTATTAGTTTATAAGGAGGTAAAATGGTCTTAAGTAATGAAGAATTAAACGACATCCAAGGCGGAGGCATAGGTTTATGGTTAGGCATTGGGGGAGTTGCAGTTTTTTTACTAGGAGTCTTTTGTGGATTCTTTGAATAATTGAAAGGAGGTATTATATATGTATTTAAGTAAGAAAGAATTATCAACTGTTGTTGGGGGAGCCATAACTGGTTCTATGATTACTGCTATTGCAGGTTTAGTAACCACCATTTTTGAAATTGGTAAAACAGTTGGTAGTCGACTAAAAGCACTATTTGGCTAATAAAAAGAGCGGACGGAGTCAAAATTTATCGGAAAAATTAAATCGGATGTGCAATAGCATGTAAAGTAGAAGCATAAGAACAAGAAGT
>CALVKM010000047.1 GCA_944332705.1 uncultured Bacilli bacterium | reverse complement strand
GAATTACTTGCTCAATTACAAGCAATTAAAGAAAAAATAGAAAAAGCTGAAGATTTAGATGATATAGATTCTGCAAGAGTTGATAGAACTGAAGAATTAGTTTCAGCTGTTGAAGATTTAAATGATGAAGAATTAAATGAATTACTTGCTGAAATTAATGAAGTATTAGATGATACTATCCCTCCAGTTATAAATGGTTTACCAGAAACTGAATTTACTAATAAAGATGTAAAATTAAGTATTGATGAAGATGTAACAATCACATTAAATGGTAAAGAAGTAACTAAAGAAGATATTGCTCTTTTAGGCGAAGGGAGTTATGAATTAAGTGTTTTAGATAAAGCATTTAATGAAACTACTGCTACATTTACAGTAGATAAGACTTATCCAGCATTATTAGTTAATGATAGTGAAGTTGCAGATGGCGAAACTATTTATGTAAATAAAGATGCTAAGATGACTGTTGATGAAGATAATTTAGAATCATTTACATCAAATGGCATTGATATTACAAAAGCGTTAATAAATAATGGTTATTGGACAGCTCAAAAAGATGGCGAATACAATATTGAAGTTACTGATAAAGCCGGTAATAAGACAACATATAAGGTAGTTGTTGATCAAACTCCAATTCCTGTAAATCATTTATATGTAAAAAATAATACTCATGAAGAGTATAATGTAAGTGAAGAAAATCGCTATAAAGTAATTGGTAATGGTCAAGAATTATATGTTGAATATGTTCTAAAAGAAGAATTTACAACGACTCCAATACTTACTATTGGTGGTAAGGAATATAAAATGTCTTGCGGTACAGCAAGTTGGAATGATGAACTTTACAAATGCGATGCTCATGTAACTATTAGTGAAGATATGAATCTTGTTAATGGTGAAGTAATTCCATTTACTATAACAGGTGTTAAAGATATCGCTGGTAATGAAACAATTGTTACTGAAAAAGATGTAACAGTTACTGATAAATATGGAAAAGTTGTATATGACAATGATCCAGCACAATCTATTTGGGTATACATTTTAAATGATGATGAAGATCACAGAACAATTATTGGTAATAATCAAAAGTTAATTGTTGAAATAAATGTTGATGAAGAATTACTTGTAAATCCAGTAATTACTATTGGAGATTATCAAGCAGAATTAACTCGCAGAGCTAATGATTCTCGTTATATTTATTCAAAAACTATTACAATTGATGCTGATGAAATGAATTTAGTTCATAATAAAAATATAGCATTTACTATTTCAGTTACTGATGTTGCAGGTATTACTACAACTCTTGATAATAATAATGTTACATATGATGAAGAAGAAGGTTATGGTCAAGTTAAATATGATGGAGAAGCACCTGAATATGAAGCATTAGGCATTTTAAATGTTACTCATTTAAGATTAAATAATAAAGGTGCTAATGAAGCATTAAATGTTGCTAATATTGGTGATCAAGTTAGAGTTTTAGTTCGTTTTGATGAAAAACTTACAACTTTACCTACTTTAGTAATTGGTGGTACATCTGCTCAAATGACTTTAATGAAGAGTTCGGCTGAATATACATATTCTGCAGATATTACATTAACTGCTGATATGTTTGATGAAGATGGTTTAATTGATTTTCAAATTTCTGGTTATGCAGATGCTGTCGGTAATATTGGGGATGTATTAAATGCTTCTTATATTAAAGGTTATACAGATTATTCAGAAGTTACATTAGATACAAAAGTGGAAAATCCTGAATGGATTTATACTTTAAATTTATCAGATAAAAACAATCGTAAAACTATTAAAGATGGGCAAACATTAAGAGTTGAAGCTAATTTTACTGAAGAATTAGTTACAACTCCAGTACTTACAATTGGTGATTCACAAAGCGTAGCTTTTAGAAAATGCGAAGAAACTAGTTTTGGTAAGTATGTTTGTGTAGCTGATATTGTAATTGATAATAGTATAGCAAATTTAGAAAATAATAAAGTAATTCCAATTAAAATAACAAATATTGAAGATAAAGGTGGAAATACTTTAGAATTAGATAACTCATATATTACAGAAACAAAAAAATATGGAGAAGTTACATATGATAATGAAGCTCCTGTATATACTTCATTAGGATTAGTAAATATGACTCATTTTGATGAAGATTCTAAAGGTGATAATTTATATGTTGCTAATGTTGGGGATAAATTAAGAGTAATAATTTTCTTCGATGAATTACTTGCAACAGATCCAACTGTAACTATTGGTGGAGTTTCTGAAAAATTACATCATGATGAAGATTGGGAAAATTATGGTTATTGGGCAGATATTGAAATAACTGAAGAAATGAATCTTGAAGATGGAAACATTGACTTTGTAGTTAGTGGCTATGCTGATGCTGTTGGTAATGTTGGTTTTGATCTAACTAGTAAAGATATTAAAAATAGTCCTCATAAAGGAGTAAGACTTGATACTGATGCTGCAAAAAAACATGCAGTGTATCTATGGGCTAATACTGAATCTGTAGTAGAAAACATTGATGGTAAAGATTATGTAGTTTATTATGTAACTAATGGTGATGTAGTAACTGCTACTATTAGTGTAAATGAAATTCTAGGTGAAAATCCCAAGTTTGTTATAGGCTATAATGGTGGAAGTTATGAAATTCCACAAGATCAAGTTATATTTAGTGAACTAGATGATGTCGAAGACTTTAAATATGTATATTCAGCTCAAATCACAATTCCTGAAGATGTAATAACTGAAAATACAGAATTAACATTAACTGTTTATAATGTAGTTGATCAAGCAGGAAATGTTACAAATAATGGTCAAGCAATTGGTATTTCTAATGTAAACAGAATTTTTGTTGATACAGTAGCTCCTGAAATTGAAGTTTATAAGAATAGTAAAGTTGATGATGCGAATAATGTTACTAGCTTAGATAAATATAACTATTATGTTGGAATTAAAGCGAATGATGAATTTATCAAATCAGTTACTGTTAATGGTGAAGAATATGATCTAGATAAAATGCCAGCATTTGGTGTAAGCAATGATATTAAAACTTATGAAGTAGTTGCTTATGATAAAGCTGGAAATGAATCTACTAAAACGTTTACTATTGATACTAAAAAACCAATAGTTGTTGTAAATGATACAGAATATACAGGTGAAGAATCTGTAAATAACTTTATTGATATTGGAAGATTTGATTCTGTTAATGTAAATATTTTAGAAGAAAATATAAAATATAAAATATGTTAATGTTTGGTATAATGGAGTATTACAAGAAGATTATTTAAATGTTGATTATACTCAAGAAGGAACATATCAAATAGAAGTTCGTGATGAATTTTCTAATAAAACTAAAATAGAATTCTATGTAGGAAAATACGATTCAAAAATCGTATTTTCCGGATTAGACAATATTGTTTATGATGGAAATCCTGTTGATGATATAACTGTTGATGTAGTTGATTCTGAAGGTAATAAAGTTGAACAACCTATATTAGTAAATTATTATAAAGATAGTTATGGAGAAGGTAATTTATTAACTGGTGCTCCAACTGATGCTGGTACATATGTACTTGCCGCATATTATCAAAAAGATAATGGTGATTATGAAATTGCTTGGGCTAGTGCAGAATTTACAATTAAGCAAGCTACTCCAACAATTGAATTAACTGAACCAGATAACTTATATTTTGATGAAACACAAAAAGAATATGGAATTAAAGTTATTGGAGTAAATGGGGAAATTGAAAGTCCTAGAATGAATGTTGTATATAAAGATAGAGTAACTAGTGAAAATTTAGAAACTGCTCCAACAAAAATAGGAAAATATACCTTGGGAATTTATGTAGGACCAAGTCAAAATTATACCAGAGCTGATAAATGGATTAATTTTGAAATAGTAGAAAATCCTGATCATGTGACAAAATTTAATAAACCCTTAGAAAGTGGAGAAACATATTATTCTAATATTCCATATGATATGTATGACGAAGATGGTATAAAGGGTTTGTATTTTGACCTTGATGGTGATGAAAACGGAAAAAGTTATGCAACTTGTGAAGATTTAATCGCTGCTGTAGGTAATATTACAACTAGTACTATTGAAGGATTTTATGCAGTAAATAATAAGTCATTTAAAAGTGATTATCCAGTACCTGGTGATTATAATGGTACAGTTAGTGTTTGTGTTGAAGATGTGTATGGTAATAGAGTATTTTTCAATAATATATCAATTTATAAAAGTAATCCTAATAAATTAACATATGGTACTGAAGGTGTAATAGAAAACATCAATAATTAAAGAGCGAAAGCTCTTTTTTTTATTCCTAATTTATGCTATAATTTTAATGTAGTAAGGATGTGTATTTATGGCTTATATTAAATTTAAAGAACTAACTAAATATTTTGATTTTAAAGATGAAATATTAGAAGAGGATTTACCAGATTATACTAAAGAGTATGTTGAAGCAAATGAAAAAATATTAATTGGTTATAAAAATAGTAAAGATTATGTTGTATTTACTGATAAAAAAATGATTTTATTTGATAGAGATACTTTAGCTATGTATTATAAAAAGATTCATATAATACCATATATGTCTATATCTACTAGTGCTATTAATTTTAAACCTGGTAAAGTTGAAATATTATTTAGTTTAGATAGTGGATATCAATTACATATTAATTTTATTGATATGAATCATGATAAGAAAGAAAATATCAAGAAAGTATATAAGATTATGATGAAGACAAAGATTTAAATTTGTCTTTTTTTGTCAAGTTAAGATAATTTTATTGACTTTTAAGCATTAATATTGTATGATTAGAATAGAGGAGGAAAGAAATGAAAAAAGGAAAAATTATATTAGGTATGGTATCTTTAGGATTACTTTTTGGAGGATTTACTAAAGTAAATGCTGCAGAAACTGATTTTGCAGAATGTGTTAAACAAGATGAATGCGTACTAGAAAGTGATGTTACAATTGATACAACAATTGAATTACAAAATGATTTAGTATTAGATTTAAATGGATATACAATTACTTCCAATGTAAAAACAAATGGTGCTGCTATTGAAACATCACATACTTTAACTATTAAAGATAGTAAAGGTACTGGGTTATTTGATGCAAGTCAAGGTTATGCATTTTATGCATTTGATGGTGGAACATTAATACTAGATTCTGGTGAAATTAAAGCATTAGATGCTCCATTTGCTGGTAATAATACTACTGGAGATATGAATGCCATTGTTAATGGTGGAACATTAACTGCTATTCATGGTGCTGCTATTTATTCACCTAGTCAAGGAAAAATTGAAATTAATGGTGGTACACTTAATGGTGGAATAAATATTCGTATGGGTCAAGTTACTATTAATGGTGGAAATATTATTAATAATAATCCATTAAATGTTGATCCTATTGAAGATTACTATGGATTCCCAGGAAGCGTATGGTTAAGTGATGCTGTTGCTATAATCGGTGGAACTTATACTTCTGAAAACACTGAATATGGAAATTCTCTAAATTTAGTGATTAATGGTGGAAATTTTGAAAGTGAAATTGGCAATGCATTAACAATATATGCTTTTGGAAAATATGAACAAGATTTAAATCTAGAAATTAATGGTGGAACATTTAATGGTAAAGAAATCTCAGTTGCTATTGAAGATGCTGATTCATTAGGATTAAAAGATTATAGCAATGTTTTAGTAGAAGATTATAAAAAATTTGTTAATGAAGTAGATGTAAATATTACATCAGGTACGTTTAATTCTAATGTTGAAGATTTGCTTAATGATGGTTATAAAGTTGTTGAAACTGACGGTGTTTATAATGTTGAAGCTAATTTAGTATTATCTACAGATGATGATAAAGTAGTAATGGAAAGTGAAAAACCATTATCAAATAATTATGAATTAAAAGTAGAAGAAAAAGATTTAGAAAATACAGATGTTGTATTAAATGATGCTAAAAATTTAATTGAAGAATCACTAAATGAATCAGAAACTATTAAATTTAATGATATTGATGTTTTAGCAACTTATGATATTAATGTATATGATGGTGTTGATATTGTTAAAATTGATGGTACAGATAAATATAAAATTTCAATTAAAGTTGCCTTAGATTTATTAAGTAAATATGACTTTGTAAAGGTTGTTTACATTAATGATGAAGGTAAAGTAGAATCTTTATATGATACAAATGTAGAAAATGGTGTTGTTTCATTTGAAACTACACATTTAAGTACTTATTCTGTAATTGGTTATAATGCTGATGTTACAGAAGTATCTGAACCAGCTATAGAAAATCCAAGTACTTTTGATAATGTTGCAACATTTATGATTCTTGGAGCAATTTCAGTTATTGGTCTTACAATTGCTACAGTAGTTCTTAAAAAGAAACATAATTAGTAATAAAGTTCACTTTAAAAAAGTGAGCTTTTTAAATTGACATTAAATATAAAATATAGTAATATTAAGATAGAAAGGAGAATAGTTATGGTAAATATTAAAAGAAGCATTCTTGGTTTAGTGGCGTTTATAATGGTTATTCTAGTTTGTACTATGAATGTTAGTGCTGCAGAAATTAATGTTGCAAATACTGATGATTTATCACAAAAATTAGCAGAATCTGTTGCTGGTGATACTTTAATTTTAGCAGATGGTACATATACAACTGATTTAACAATTGATAAAAATATTACTATTAAAGGAACAAGTGTTGATGGTACTATTATTAATGGTTCAGTTGTATTAAATGCCGAAGGCATTGAAGTCACATTAGATACTTTAACAATTACTGATAGTGCTACTATAATTGATGTTAAAGCAACTTCTACATTAAATGTAAATAATGCCAAAGTTATTTATGCCGGTTATGATGGAACATTTGCTAAAAATAGTTCTGATGGTATATGGCTTGAAAAAACTGCTAATGGATCTACTGTTAATGTGGTTGGTAGTACTATTGTAGCTAAATATGCTATTTGGGTTTATGGCGAAGAAAACAATGTATCAATTGATAATTCAACTATTAACGGTTGGGCAGCAATAGATATTACTAATGGTAATAATTCAGATACAACTGCTAAAAATAACAATGTTGTTGTTAATAATTCAAATATTATTGGTACTAATGTTTATAGTGGATCAACTGATGCTTATGGTGTTATTGTAATTGGTAGACAATCTAATTTAACATTAGAAATTAATGAATCTACAGTAAAAAATGAATTTACTGTGGGAAATAATTCATTAGATGTTATACTATTTTCTGGAGCATATCAAACTTCAGAAGAAACAGAAATTAGTATAGTCAATTCTGAATTAATCAATAATGATACTACAACAAATAGTGCTGTAATATCATATGATACCGAAGAAATTCAAAATGGTGCTAACATAGTAACACTTTATGAAACTACAGTCACTTCTGAAAATGATTTGGTTTATGATATGACTGGAGATTATATTACATTTACAGTTGATTTATTAGGTGTTCAATCTTCTACACCACTTCCAAATAATTCAGTAATTCCAGAAAATGCTTTAGATCCTGGTAATATTGAAGGTTATACTTTTGAAGGTTGGTATCTTGATGCTGATTTTACAATTCCGTTTGATCCAAGCGTTGCTTTAGATGCTGATACAACTATCTATGCTAAATTAACAGAAATAGTTGAAGAACCAGAAGAACCAACAGAACCAGAAGATCCAACAGAACCAACAGATCCTGTTGAAGAACCAACTGAACCTAGTGAACCTGTTATTGAAAACCCAAGCACTTTAGATAATATTAATGTGTTTATGGCCCTTGGAGCTATTTCTGTAATTGGTTTAGCTGTTGCAATTGTAGTTCTTAAGAAGAAACATAATTAACAAATAAAGCTCACTTTAAATAGTGAGTTTTTTGTTGTATAATATTCTTGGTGGTACACATGGCAAATTTAAGTACATTAATGATAGAAGGAAGAAAAAGAAAAAACTTAACGCAAGAAGAAT
>CALVKM010000046.1 GCA_944332705.1 uncultured Bacilli bacterium | reverse complement strand
AGTGAAGAAGTAAATAATTATATATGTTTTGGAAGTACTGCAAGTACATGTCCGAGTGATAACCTATATCGAATAATCGGAGTATTTGGAAACCAAGTCAAATTAATCAAAGCCGATTATACAACAACAACAATGACAGGCTCAGGAGGAGACTATTACGGAGCATATTCGAGATCAACAAGTAATTATAAAGGAAGTATGAGTACAAGTAATTTAGCAAGTTATTACTGGAATAGAAGTAATGGAACAAGTTCCACAAACACATGGAGTACATCAAGATTAAATAGAACAAACCTAAATAGCTCATACTTGAGTTATATAGGAACAACATGGAGTAATAAAATAGCAACAACAACATGGTATGTAGGAGGTCACTCAACAAATAGTGCAACACCAGCAACATTCCAAGATGCAGAAAGTACAGGAACAACATATAGTGCAAAAATAGGATTAATGTATGCAAACGATTATGGCTTTGCGGCAAGTCCAAGTTATTGGACAACAAATATGAGTTCTTATAGTAGTGCCAGGGATAATAATTGGATGTACATGGGACTTTACGAATGGACAATTTCTCGCACCTCGAGTCGTTCCAATGGCGCCTTCGGGGTGGGCACGACGGGTAGCCTGAATAACTACACTGTGTATGATCGCGACTACGCGATCCGGCCAGTCTTTTATCTGACATCTTCGATAACCTATAATCGGGGAAGCGGCACAGCCGCTGATCCGATTCGCATAAATTAAAGGAGAAAAGTCTTTACTTTTCTCCTTCTTCTAACATTGTTGTTATAAATATTCCATAACCACTACTTGGATTATCTATTACTACATGAGTTACAGCTCCAATTATTTTATCATCTTGAATTATTGGTGAACCACTCATTCCTTGAACAACTCCACCAGTTTTATCTAAGAGTTCTTCATCGGTTATTTCAAATGATATATTTTTAATTTCACTTGTTTCATTAATACTTATTATTCTAATATCATAGTTGTTAATCTCTTCACCATCAAGAACTGTTTGAATGTAAGCATCACCAACTTTAACTTCATCTGGTGTTGCAACTTCAAGTAATTCTTTTTCTGGTAAAGTTGCATCATACATACCATATATTCCAACATTGGTATTTTTTAGTATTGTTCCATAAGTGGTATCATAATAAAATTTAGCATTTTTACTCCCCGGTATACCACTAGCACTTTTCTCAATACTAGTAATATAATTTCTAAATATTATACCGCTTTTTATTTCCACAACACTACTTGTATTTGATTCAACTATTTCATGACCTAGAGCCCCGAATACTTTGGTTGCTGGGTCAATGTATGATAGTGTACCAATACCTGTAATAGAATCTTTTACATATAAACCAGTTTTATAAACATTATCATCTTTAACTAATTCTAACATACTAGTTTTTTCTTTACCATTACGCATGTAAGTTACTTCAACTTCTAAATCACTTACATTATCTTCGATTACTTTAGTAAGTTCTTCAACACTTGAAACTAGAACGCCATTAATATGAGTTATGTAATCACCAGATTTAATCTCAGGATTACCCTTATTGTATTTACCATTTATCTGGTAAAATCCTATAACCATTATGCCATCTGAATTAATCTCTATACCTAAGGTTTCTCCTCCAGGTATAATGTAATCTGAATAAGCTAGAGCAGAGGTTGGTAAAAATAAGAGTAAACTAATAAAAAATAATTTTAATTTCTTCATATAACCACCATTTCCATAATTATTATGGTATTTTTAATATTTATTAGTAAACCAATAATTGGTTACTACCAAAAATTAGAAATTTATTGTATAATAATTAAAGAAAGAAGGTAATTTATGAAATTTATAGTTAGTAAAGAAATATTTGATGATATTCCGAGTGCTTTATTTGGTGTAATTATTGCAAGAGGAATAGATAATCATAAAAGTTATGATTGGATAAAAGATATGCTTGATGAAAGTATTGATGATTGTAAAAAGTTTTATGAAGGAAAAGTAGTTAAAGAAAGTGCTCCGATTACATATTATAGAGATGCTTTTAGAGCACTAGGAATTAATCCTAATAAATTTATGTGTTCAATCGAAGCTTTAGTTACAAGAACAGTTAAAAAGGGAGAAATGCCTAATATTAATACATTGGTAGATTTAGGTAATGCCTTATCTTTAAAATATAATATTCCACTAGGTATTCATGATATTGATCACTTTAGTGGGGATATGGAAATTAAAAAGGCTACTGGTAATGAAGGTTTTATTCCATTCGGAGGAGAGACGGTAGAACACCCAGATAAAGGTGAAGTCATTTATGTAAGTGGCACAGATGTTAAAACTAGAAGATGGACATGGCGCCAAGGTGAAAATAGTAAAATTACCGAAGATACAACTAATGTCTTTATTCCTCTAGATGCTTTTTTAGAAAATAAAGAAGATATGTTAAAATTACAAAGCGAATTTGCAGATATTCTAAAAAATAAACTAGGTGCTATCGTTAGCATTGGTATAGTTGATAAAGATAATAACGAATTTGAATTTTAATTCAAAATACACTATAACTCCAAAAAAATCTATAAATTTAAGATTTTTTTGGAGTTATAATCATCTTTAGACATAATTAATTGCTTTTTGTAATATTAAATGTTAGAATATAATTCTATATGGAGGCATTTTATGGAAAGCTTTATTAATAGCCAAATAAAGGAACTTACTAAAAAGTATAAAAACTTACAAAAAGACCTACTAACTAGTAAAATAAATGCTAATCAAGTAAAAATGAAAATAGATAGTATTGAATCTTTTAATAAGAAATCAAGTAAGTTTAAAGCAGCTTTAGCTCTAACTTTAGCTTTGGGAGTTGGTTCGAGCTTTGCAGATCTAGCAGTAATAAATAAACTTAATAGTAAAATTTATTATAAAACAGATGTTGCTATGATTAGTGAAGATGAAACCTTTTTCTTAGGAAGTGACTTTTATCCGGAATTTCCGGGTCATGAGAGAATTGATATTGTTGAATACACTTCTTGGGAAGAAGTGCTAGATTCTAGTTTTTTAATTTTTAGAGATGACTATACCCCTAAATATCGGAGGGATATTGTAGTATATGAAGATGTAGAAAAAATAGAAAATGGTATAGGGGCAGATTACTTTGATATGGATATAACCGATTTAAACGGTGAGGTTAAAGATACAATTTATTCTTATGCTCCCGAAAATTTAAATGAAGTTAAAAGATTAATTATTAGATATTTACAAAATACAGATGATACAACTTTAGTTTGGGATACAGATGGCGCAAATGGCTTATTTTATATATTACTTGTGTTATTACCGCTTTTAACTGGTTTTGGATTGTACAAATCTATTAAAGGATTATATGAATTAAGTAAAAATAAAGCTTTGAGAGAGACTCTTTTAAAAGATTTAAAAGAGTTTGAGGAAAATATAGTATTATATGATTTAGAAATAAAAGATATTGCTGATAGCATAGTAGCTTTATATAATAAATATGAAGATGTAATAGAAGATGAAGAAGTTAGAAATACAGCAATTAAATTAATAAGAGAAAAAGAATAATTAGGTGATGTTATGGCTAGAACACTAAAAGAATTTGTAAATTATAAATTTAATAAATTAAAACAAGTTTATTTAGGAATTGAACATGATGAAGAATGTATCAAAGAAGAAATAGATGATACAAAACATCAAGTAACATATATCACGAGAAACAAACAAGATGTTAGAAAATGTGAGAGGCTTATGGCAATCACACTAGCTTGTGGTATAGGACTAGGAATTTTAGAAATATTAGTTTTAGATAAAATAAAAGAAAAAAAGTTATATCATACTTATACTGAGATATTAAGTGAAGATAATAAAACTACTTATGATGAAGATTATCAAGATAAGATAAATAATGGTAGTGAAGTATATTTAATAGAGTATGAACCATGGGTTGAAGCATCTGTTAATAATACATTTGGAAAAAAGTTAGCTACTAGCTATGAAAAAAATACTTATTTATATGATGTATCAGATTATGATTATGAACTTTTAAGTGCTTATTTAAATATTGATTTAAGTAATATAAAAAAAGAATTGATAGATAGTGAAACTAGATATATATTACCAGAAACTTATTATAATAAAACTATTTGGGAAGTAAAGAGGATAACCCAACCTAATTTGGATGATTTTTTAGTAGTTAATGAACCCCTAACAGATTATGAAAAAGGACTTTTTACTTTAATATTTATTATTAGCCTTGGAGTTCCTGCCATAATTACCTTTTATTTACTTATAATAATAAAAACTATTATACCTAACATAAAAGAAAATAAAGAGTTACAAGAAAAGTTACTAAGAGATTTAGAAAAACTAGAAAAAAGACTAAATAATACCCAACTTGATAAAGAAGAGATATTAAGAGAATTACTAGCTATTAAAGATAAATACTTAGATTTAATTGAAGATCAGGAGTTTGCCATGGAGTTAAATAGAACAAATTGACAAACTCTCTTTTCTGTGTTAGAATAAATTTCACTAATTGAAAGGGGAATTTTGGATGAATACCGAAGAATTATTTAATATTGAATTAGGAGTTGTAGCTGATTATATTAGTACTTTAAAGAAAAATAGTAGTAAGCAAGATGCTTTATTAGATAAGTATAATGCTATTAATGTTGCCCACTATAAAGAAATGCTTAATGCTCGTGATGATGAAGAGAAAGAAGAAATTAATATTAAGTATACTAAAGAACTTACTAAGCTTGTTAAAAGTAAAGATATATACTTTGATAGACTATTAGTAGTTAGTAAATTCATAGTTAGTACTTATACTAAAGAATTAATTCCTGAAAATAGAATTCAAGATTATGTTGACTATTATACGGAAACCTTATCTAAAGTAAAAAATATGAGTAATTCTGATCCTTTATTTAAGGCTATATTAATAATTATTTTAAATGAATTTTTTTATTATGATAATTCAGAAGTACTCGATTATATTTATACTAATGAAGTGTTAATGTCTTATTTAAATGAAGCTATAATTGCTTCTTTAGAACCATATAAGTATGAAGATGATTTAAGTGAAGTATTAAAAAATATTGAAGTAAGTGATTATGGTTATATAAATATGGATGTATTCAATTATTTAATTAAGAACAATAATCTTTATAAATTTAAAGTAAATAACGAAGCAAATCAAATCTATACCGGAGTAAGAGTGGCAGAAGAAGCATTAGATGAATTAAGTACTATTAAAGAAAAGTATTATCATGTAAAGAGGAAAATCAATAAAGAAGCATCTGCTTTAGCCCTAACAGCAATACTTAGTACAGCAATTGGTTTGCTCGGATATGTTGTTGTTAAAAGAAGTCATGATAAACTAGCATATGTTACAAGTATTGAAACTCTAGATGAATCGGGAGAATTAGTTTTATCTGATGGCTATTTAGATAAAATTGATGGTGGAACTGCTACTTATGTAATAGAGTATACTCCTTGGCAGAGAGTTAATAATGGTTTTATTCGTGATGCTAAAGCTTATGATGTAACATATATCGGTTATGATGATTTAGCAAAGTATTTACTTTTAGATTTTGCAGCTTTAGGAATTATTCCAGATAGTTTCACTGAATCAAAAGAATTATTAATGCCTGAAGATTTATATGATACTGATATAACAATTGTTTCAAGACTTAATCAAGAAAATAATGCTAAAACTATTCATACTGAAGAAGAATATAGTAATGCTGAACAAATAGGTATCAGTTTATCAATTGTAGCTTTAGTTACTTATGCAATATTTAGTATTACTAAAAAGGCTCTAAATATTAGAGAATTAAGAAATACAATATTAGATAATGAATTTACATATAAAGAATTAAAAAGTGATATTTTAACAATTTTAGATCAATATAAAAATTGTAATCGTAATATTGCAAAGTTAAAAGACACTTTTTATGATTTTTGTCAAAAATATGAATATTTAATTACGGATGTTAATGTTTTAAATAAATATAATGTCATGAAATTATAAAGAAAAAATAATGACAGGTAGTAAAAGATTGTTTAATGATACAGTTTTAGAACTTAAAGCTAGAATTGAATCATATAAAGAAAATGGCTTTGAATATAGTTCTTTAGAAAACTCATTAAATAATATTATAAAAAGATGTGAAAGTGATGTAACAGTAGTTAAAAATGGTCCTTTTATGGCAGAAGAACAAAGTAAAAACTATTCTAAATATTATAAAGAATTATTAGATTTAGTATATTCAAACCAAAAAGAATTTGATAATTTTATGTTTTTAATGTTTGCTAAATATATTAAAAGTGCAAGCATTACTATAGAAAACTTAGATGAATTTATAAATAGTGCTATTAACTATTTACAAAAATGCAAAGATAATATGAGTACAAATACAAATGTAGATATAATATTTGATTCTCTACTTGATTTAGTATTAATGGAAATTACTATAAAAAATAATTCTAGTTTACTTGATTATATTAAGTGTTTTTCCGAATATTGTTACTTTTTAAATAGAGTAGCTAGTAAAAGAGCGTATAATCTAAATGAAAAAGCAGTAAAAGCTATATTAAATAGGGAAGGTTCTGTTGGAGAATTATTTCCTTATATTGAAGAAGATATGTTAAAACTGATGGTAAGTAAAAATACCCCATTAAGAGATAGTATAATAAAACAAGTTGAAGCATTACATGAAAAGCTAGAAGAAAATGAAAATAGAAAAGAAAATATAACTTATCATATTGAAGAAATCAGACGAGTTAAAGAATTAAAAAAAGATGCTATTAAATCACTTGCTATATCTTTAGGCTTAATAGTAGTACCTATAAGTATTGCTGCACTTCTTTATAAACCAATGCTTAAAACTGAAAACTATAATACCGTAGTTGAAGAATATAGTATTAATGATGGGCTTAATACACATGATGAAGTAATGAGTTTAGTTAATGAAACTGGAGAGGAAACATTAATATTAGAATATGAGCCTTGGGAAAAATATAGAGATGGATTTACGAGAGATTATAGAGAATATGATGTATCACACATTGATTATGATGATTTAGCACAGTATTTATTACTTGACCTACAAAGATTAGGGATAAATTATACAGAAAATAGAGAATATAAAGATGCTTTAGCTCCAGAAGATTTATATACTGATAATGAATATGTAGTTACAAGTTACAAACAATATTTAGATAATCCTATAATAACTTATAATGTTGATGGATCTTCTAATGGAATTATATATGTATTTTTAGCAATTATGCTTTCTGTTGGTGGAGGAATGTTTAGTACAGCTTCTTTTGCTAAAGGCATCATGTATTTAAAAGAGTATTTAGATGCTAATAAAAATCTAAAAGAAAATCTTGGTGTTGACCTAAAAGAACTTTTAAATAAGTACGCGGAAGCTAATAGAGATATAAAGAAAATCCAAAAAGAATTAGTAATGTTTTATGATAAATATAAATTTTTATTAGAAAAGAAAAAATATAGAGAAGATTATCAAGAATTAACAAGAGAGAGATTATGAAAGATTATACATTTTTAGTAAATAAGGACCACTTACTTTCTAGTGATTATGTGCCAGAAAATTTAGTAATAACTGATAATAATGAAAATAATTTTCATAATTACAAAGATGCTAATTTAAAACCTATGATAAATTCTGATATAATGCCTTATTTTGAAGCATTACAAAATGCAGCATTAGATGCTGGTTTAAGAAAGATTATTGTTGATAGTGGATATCGTTCTTTCGAATATCAAAAGGTTGTTTTTGATAAATCTGTTGCTGAAAAAGGAATAGATGAAACTTTACGTTCAGTAGCATTACCAGGTTCAAGTGAACATCAAAGCGGACTAGCCATTGATATTGCTTATATGGATAATGGTGTTTATATTGAAAATACTAGTGATAGCGACCCAGAAATTAAGTGGTTAAAAGAAAATGCTTATAAATTTGGTTTTATCTTAAGATATCCTGAAGAAAAAGAAGATGTAACTGGTTTTAAATATGAATGGTGGCATTATCGTTTTATAGGTGTTGAAATGGC
>CALVKM010000045.1 GCA_944332705.1 uncultured Bacilli bacterium | reverse complement strand
GATTTTTCCGTTTTTGTATTTAGCTTTTTTAATAAATAAAGACATAATAATCACTACCTTACAAAATAATTATAACACATTACATACAATTACACAACCCAAAAATATTAAAAACTTGACAAATAAAAACCCTTATATTAAAAGGGATTGAACTACGTTAAATTAGTAGGCAACTGCAAAACTCGGGAATCTGGTGATACCTATTATTGGGTATCTAGTATTCCCGAATAAGTAAAGATAAAATTTCTTTACTTTTTTAATGCTTTTTTTAAAATATAATGGTATAATATAAATATAATTAAGATATGGAGTGTGTAGTTTATGAATGAAGAAAATAAGAATAATTTGGAAAACAACGAAGCAACAAATAATGTAGATGTTGCTAACAATGATGCCTTAAATGAAATAGAGGCACCAGGAACAACTTTGGGAGTTAATCCTCCGAGTGATAATGCTAATACAATTAATAATGAAAAGAACAATAACCAAGTAACATCTAAAAATAATAAAAAGAAAATAATTATCATTGTAAGTATTGTTGTGGGTGTAATTATTCTAGCAATAATTGCTATGTTTGTTTATGTCAAAGTAGTATTTAATGCTAGTAAATATTTAGATGAAAAACTTGATGAATTTAAAACATCAGTAACTGAAGTATTTAGTGCTTTAAATATGAATAATGATCAAGAAATTAAATATAGTGGTACTTTTAAACCTACATCTACTATCGAAGGTTTTGAAGGGCTTAGCAATGCAACAATTTCTTTTGATGCAGTTACTTCTTTAACAAATAATATAGTTGATATTAACTTTGATTTACTTGATGGAAGTACAAGTACTTTAAATGGGGAACTTTACATGGATAACGAAATGTTTGTCCTTGATTCTAGTTTATATACTAATCCTTTATATATGGATATAGATAATTCAAGTGATATATCTCAAGAAGAATTAATGGATATTTTAGGAGACGCCGAATATTTTGTTAACGGTTTTGCAACATATTTAGTAACCGCCCTAAAAGATACTTCTTTAACCACCGAAATTGATGGTTTAACCGCCAAATACACCTATGCAGTTGATGATAATAATAAAGAAGCTTTTGCTAGTCGGATGAATGAATTAATTAATAGTGATGAAAGATTTAAAGAACTATTAGAAGAATTTCTAGGAGAAACCAATCCGGAAGTTAATCCAGAAAATATTGAAGATTTAACATTTTATATTGAAACTAGTATTCCTTCTGGAGATGTTAAAATATTCTTTCTTGTAATAGATGATGAAACAGTTTTTAGTGGAGAAGAACTAGAAAATGGTACATTTAGATTATATGCTGGGGATGAACAACTTGCTGATATCACAACAAATGGTGATGAAACAACGATTACCATGGATATGGATAATGAAGGAAGTATTGATATAATTTATAATGAGAATACTAAAGAAATAAATGGAACTATTACCTCTGATACAACAACTTTAAAAATTGGTAGTACTAAAGATAATGATAATATGTTATATATTATATCACTTGAAGATACTTATTCTGATGTTTTCATGGAAATTAATGCTGATACCAGTGATTCTGCTATAACTGGTTACATCCTAATTAAAAGTGGGGAAGAAGAAATACGGTTAGATTATGATATAAATATCGAATATGGAAGTAATTTAGTTAGTTCTAAAACATTTGATAATGCCCAAAATATTGAATATTTAACTGAAGCAGAACAAGCCCAAATTGAAGAAAATTTAATGACCGCAATTGAACCTTTCTTTTCAGAACTAATTGAAAGTACTGCTAAAGATGCATTTATAAGTGATGCTAATCATATAATTGATAGGGCAAGTTCTTATGTCATGTATGAACAACTAAGAAGTGATCTACCAATTCTTGCCAATAATGGAGATACATTTTGTGTAACTATTGCGCAGTTAGAAAATGAAAATTATATTTATATAAATAATTCATATCGTGGTAAAGTAGATGTAACCAGAGTAAATGATACCTATGAATATCGTCTTACTATGAGTGATGGCAATTACATGGTAATTAATCAAACTCTAGATAATATTACTACAGATAGTATAACTACTTATAATGAATCATTTACAAGTTCGGAAGTTTGTTTAAATAATTAATAAAAACTATAGTAAAAATCCTTATAATTTGCTAAAATAATAAATAGTGATTGTTATGAATGATGAAATATTAATTATAATACCTCTAAATAAAAATAATGAATTAATTATAGAAGATGCATTAAATAAACTTAATGCTTTTTCTAATGTCTTAATATTAAATCATTCTAATAATTTAGAACTAATTAAAAAAATAAAAAAAGATTATAGCATATTAAATATCGAAAAAGTAGGGGAAAAGTATTTAAAAGAAGTATTACAATATATTCTAGATAATTATCAAGATATAAAAGCAATTACTATAATCAATAATTTAAATGAATCAGATTTAGAAGATATAATTAATACTAGTAAATCTGCTATAGAAAATAAAGATTCTTTTATAATGGGAGTAAAAGATAAAACATTTATTAGTCCAATTAATAAATTTACATCATTTTTATATAAATGTTTCTTTAATTATAATATTTATGACTCTTATAGTGGAATTAATGCTTTTAGCCTAGATTTAGCCAAGAAATTAATTAATATAAATATAGTATCTCCAAATTCTTTAATTACTTTAATAGAAAATAATATAAATATTAAAGAAGTTAATATAAAAACTATATATAAAAAGAATAATGATAATATATTTAATACTATTAAAGTAATATATAATTCCTTTTATAAATATTTTTTAAAACTATTTATACCTTATGTAATCAGTCTTTTAATATTTTTAATTATATTTTATTATATAAATTATCCTAATGATTTAATATCTTTATTTATGATTAATATTATATCGGGTATAATTAATATTATAATAAATATAGCTATGAATTATATTAATATATATCAGCATAGTAATTTAGGAAATAATTTTATATATGTCTTTAAAAAGCTTTTAAAAGCATTTATAGGAGGTTTCTTCATATATATATTATATAATTTATTAGATTTAAGTTTATTATTAAGTAAGATCATTATTGATATAATACTTACTATTATATTTTATTTAATATTTAAGAATGTAGGTTTTAAAGATGAAAAAAAGAACTAATATTACAATAATTATTATATTAACTATTTTATTATTAATAGAAATAATTTTAGTTAAATTAAATGTATTTAATACTATCGATGATTACATTTATTCTCATGCTAGTAAGATAATAAATAATACTAATACAGCTATTTTTAAAGGTTTTAGTTTTTTAGGTACAGAGATATTTATAATACTTTTTTGTTTAATAAATATAATTATAAACAAGAGTAGGGGAGTAATCATTACTATTATAGTTTTTTCATCTACCCTATTAAATCAAGCCTTAAAAATAATAATTAGAAGACCTAGACCTGATATTAATCCATTAGCTATTGAAAGAAGTTTTAGTTTTCCAAGTGGACACACTATGATTATGATAGTTATTGGAGGTATTCTTTTGTATTTGTTATGGCAAGAGAAGGGGAGTAAACTCAAAAAAATAGTATTAACTATTATAATATCATTGGTAGCTCTAACAGTTATGTTTTCAAGAATTTATTTAGGAGTTCATTACTTTAGTGATATTATCGGAGGAATTACTTCAGGTTTATTATTTCTATTTATTAGTTATTACTACTACTCTTTTAAATTTAAAGTCCCCTACTACCCAGAAAAAAGAAAATAGGGCATATATATCCTTATTATATATAAATATAAGGATTACACGCGTATTATATCCTTATTAAAATATAAATAAGGATATAACTTTAATCATTTTAAATTTTTAATAAATAATAAATTAATAATTCATAATAAATTTAATTTTAAAATTTATAATTTATAATTTCGTATTGTATAGATGATTAGATAATTGTGGTTAAGAAAAGATATTAATTAAATTAAAGCTATAAAATCAGCTATTATTTAACAAAACAAAGTTTTAAATAATATATATTATGTTAACTAAATTGTTGGAATGAAAAAAGATAGAAATTAAATATTCTATCTTTTATTACTTTTGGTATATATTAATCTTCTGCTCATACCTATTTCTTGTTCATCTGAATTATATGTTATTGTATCCATTTGCATTGGACATAAATGATTAAGTGGATGCAATATTCTTGGCGCACAGTTTTGAATTTTAACAATACCACCACTTATAAGTAAACCTGTACCGGTTTCAAGTTCTCTATATCCCCTAACCTCTTTAGGTAGTATTTCTTTTTTAGGACTAATTATTCCCCATCTAAAATTACCTATACCAAATGGTATACAACCATCATGATCATGACCTCCAATTAATAGGTCATAATCTTTTAATAAATCATTATTTTTAGCCAGTTTAGCATATTCTGGTGAATGAATTAATCCAATATTTACAACATCGTTTGGTAAATTTTGATATAATTCAGAATGTTTAGAAAAATCTTCATAAAAAGCTTCTAAATCTTCACAATGACCATTTTTATTATTAAAATAATATTCTAAAGTTTGGGCATATCCCATAAATAAAACTTGATTATCTTTATAAATATCATTAATTAATAAATAGACATTATTAATACTTGCAACTTCATTCCAAAAATCTTTATCAAAAGTTACAGTATATTCATCATAATTTTTATAATGTTCTTCTTCTACATAATCATGACTACCCAAAATAACCATTGTTGGAGCAATCCCCGCAGCCGTTTTAATTAAATCAAGTAATTGTTTTCTTCTTTCGGGATTTTCTGGTTCTTTAGGCATATCAATTAAATCTCCAAGGAAAACAATATAATTAGCTTATTCTTAATCTAATTGGTATTTAATTGGTTCTAGTTTTCTTTCATCAACCAATCTACTTAAATGAATATCTCCAAGAGCCACTATTTTAAAAGGATTTTTAACTTTTTCGTTGTATAATATTAAATCTCTAATTTGTAAATAATGATCTGGTATTAAACGCATTATAATCTCCCCCTTCATTTAATGTCCTCTATTATAGCACTTTTTATTATTTTTCAATAAATATTTTTCTTGTAACAAAATTATATATCATTACAATAATTGTAGCTATAATTTTACACAACATATAATGAATATTAAGTAAATCGACTCCTAGATACATTACTAATTGATTTACTCCTAAACCAATAACACTAAGTACTGCAAATAATAATACTTCTTTATAAGTTTGCTTCTTTTTAACATCAAATACCCAAACTATACTTAAAACGTAATTATAAGTTAAAGATACAATAAAAGATATTACTGATGATACTAAATAATAGACATGTAAATATTCAGTTAAAACATATAATAATCCAGCATCGATTAAAAAGGCTGTAAAGCCTACAACCCCGAATCTAAATAATTGTTTAAATAACTTACTATGAATAAATTTATTTATCATTATTTTGCCTCAAATTTAAGTATAGTTCATATAGTTGCTTATGTTTTTTAACTATTACTTCTAAAATTATTCCTGCAATCCAAAGAAGCATACTTAATACCAAAAATATACAAGCAACTATTAAAGTTGGAAATCTTGGCACTAAACCGGTTTGAAAATACTCTACAACCACCGGAATTCCGAAGACTAAAGCAAGTATTAAAAATATTAAAGCTACAATTCCAAAGAAATAAAATGGTTTATATTCTTTAAATAAGGTAGCTATCATTTTAAGTACTTTAAAGCCATCAGAATAAGTATTTAGTTTTGATACACTTCCCTTTGGTCTATCACGGTACTCAACAGGTATTTCTACTAATTTAAAGTTTTTATCTACAGCATGAATAGTCATTTCTGTTTCTATTTCAAAGCCTTTTGATAAAACTGGAAAACCTTTGACAAATTCTTTACTAAATGCTCGGTATCCAGTCATGATATCTTTTATTTTATTTTTGAATAAATGATTAATTAACCATCGAACGATTTTATTACCGAAATTATGAAATGGTCGTTTGTTTTCTTCAAAATAGGTACTAGAAAGCCGATCGCCAATAACCATATCAGCGCGACCCGATAAAACTAAATCACACATTTCCCGAGCATTTTCGGCAGGATAAGTATCATCACCATCAATCATCAAATAACAATCGGCATCAATTTCCCGAAACATTGTTCTAATTACATTACCTTTACCCTGACGATATTCATATCTAACTATTGCTCCAGCCTTTTTGGCGATTTTATCTGTGCCATCAGTTGAATTATTATCATAAACATAAATATCGGCATCAGGTAATGCTCTCTTATAATCTTTTACAACTTTTTCAATAGTTATAGCTTCATTATAACATGGTATTAATACGGCAATCTTTTTATTTTTCATTTACTACTACACCTCTTCTTTATATATTATACCTTATTATTTACTCGTTTTTCAAGAAATACACCAATTATAAATGGCATAGCAAATATAAATGGTAATGCATATCTAAAATAAGTATTCGCAGGTCCCACTACACAAACTAATATTAATGCTAGTACAGGGGCTAAAATAACAATATTTTTATATAATTTTTTATAAATAGCATAGATAAGTAAAGTTAATATAATCCAAACATTAAAACCAATATTAGAAATTAAACCCACAACAGGTATATAGGGTAGTGTTACTGCAAATCCCGATAGAATATCTCTAGAAGTATCTAAAGAGTTATAGTGATACTCAAAACCATCTTCAACTATTCTATCATCAAAATTATAATAAACATACCATTTAGTCTTCTCTGGATAAAAGAAACCATAAACGTTATTCATTGTAGCCTCAATATAAGTTCCTGGATGTTTTATTAATCCATTAAACCAAACTTTAAAATATTCTTTTAAATCTTCATCTGTGGCATATTTATTAAATTCATTTTTAACATCATCAGCCAGTTCTGGATCATATCGCTTTGCTAAATCATCGTATCCTAATATTTTATCAATAACTGCTATTTCTTCATCGCTTAATTCATCACTATGATACTTAACATATCTAGCAGTTTGTTGAAAAGGAACCGATAATACTTCTCTAATACTACCAGGAGTTATTTTAAAATATGGTAGTATTACTTTATCAAAAACACCATAAAAACCAAAGACACAAACCATAATTAATACTATTTGCCTCCATTTGTCTTTAACTACTATTAATAAAAATGGCAGCGATAATAATAGTACATGTACACCATTATTTCTAAATAGACATACAAGTATTAAAAGTATTATAACAAGTAAATATTTCCACCATTTATACCCTACTCCTTTGGTTTTAATAAAGTTATGTAAAAATATTAAATATAGGAAGATAAAAGCTCCAAATAAAACGTCTTTTACCCCACTCATGGCATAGAGAGGAAACATTGGTACAAGGGCATATATCAGGAGTACTCCAATTAAATATTTAGTATTTAAATTCATCTTTTTCATGTAATATATACTAAAAGCCAAAGTACTTGCTAATATCGCAATTTGAATCATACTATAGAAAAATAAACCTAAATTATCATTACCAATCATTGTTCCAAGCTTCAAGCAACTACCAAGAAGAATTGTATGAGTAACAGGATGATGATTAGTCATAACTACATTTTCATCAAGTAACACTGAATAGTCGGCATATTTCGTTCTAATCCCAAAAAATTGTTTTATTTGAAAACTTGGATCTGGTGATAAAATAATAGGATAAAAAGAAATAATATAAGGAAGCCAACAAATAACTATAAATATAAAGCTAAATAAAAAGGGATGCTTTTTAAAAAGAATTATAAATTTATTATCTTTCTTATTACTTTTTTCTTCATTAAAATTATTTTTATCAAGTAATTTAAATACATAACTAATAATATTTAAAAATAAATAATAATAACCAATATACATAAGTAAAGATATTAAAAAATAACCAATATTTTTAAATATCAATAAAGTACTACCAACTTGCATAAAACTATTACCAAATATCATAAAAAATGCTAATATTAAACAAAGTACTTTAATTGATTTTTTCTTATGTATTATATTATCTTTCTTTAAAAATTTAAATATAAAATATAATAGTAATACACTACCAATTAAACCTAATTTTAATAAATCTTTAGTTTCTTTCAAATATAAATTATAAATATTAAAATCAATAGCTAAAAAACTACATATTACTAAAAAATAAAACAATAATCTCTTTTTCAAATATAATCACTCCATAAATAGATTATATCAAATATAGATTATTAAAACAATAATGTATTAATTAATACAAGTATTATTCCACTAATTAAACCTAAACATAATACTTTGTTTTCCTTATATTTTAAAGATGCCGGAATTAATTCTTGAATAGCTAAAGTAATCATTAAACC
>CALVKM010000044.1 GCA_944332705.1 uncultured Bacilli bacterium | reverse complement strand
AGTGAAGAAGTAAATAATTATATATGTTTTGGAAGTACTGCAAGTACATGTCCGAGTGATAACCTATATCGAATAATTGGAGTATTTGGAAACCAAGTAAAATTAATAAAAGCCGATTATACAACAACAACAATGACAGGCTCAGGAGGAGACTATTACGGAGCATATTCGAGTTCAACAAGTTACTATAAAGGAAGTATGAGTACAAGAAATATAGCAAGTTATTACTGGAATAGAAGTAATGGAACAAGCTCAACAAATACATGGAGTGAATCAAGATTAAATACAACAAATTTAAATAGTTCGTATTTGAGTTATATAGGAAGTGCATGGGGTAATAAAATTGCAACGGCAACATGGTATGTAGGAGGTCACTTCACAGAAGCTGCAACAGCAGCAGTATGGCAAGATGCAGAAAGTACGGGAACTACATATAGTGCAAAAATAGGATTAATGTATGCAAACGATTATGGGTTTGCGGCAAGTCCAAGTTATTGGACAAAAAATATGAGTTCTTATAGTAGTGCCAGGGATAATAACTGGATGTACATGGGACTTTACGAATGGATAATTTCTCGCACCGCGAGTTATTCCGATTATACCTTCAGGTTGGACTATAGGGGTTACCTGCGTGACAGCTATGTGTATACTAACTTCCACGCGGTCCGGCCAGTCTTTTATCTGACATCTTCGATAACCTATAATCGGGGAAGCGGCACAGCCGCTGATCCCGTTAGGATAAACTGAAGGTAGGACAAATGCTCGTCTAGGGCCCTTGCGGTCCAGGCGAGCGGGGTGAATTTTTAGCAATTGGAAGAAAAAATAATGACCTTGTCTAGAAGTCTGCGACGAAGTTGCAGGCTTCTAGGTGCTGCATGGAGTAGTAATGGAATGTGTAGTTAAGATAATGGCTAGTTTATAATGTATATGGTAATGATGCAATAGTTGTTAGTGTATTAAAGCAATAAATAATAGATTAGATTTTCCTGTAAGTATGATTAATAAAGTTATGGGATTACTTGTTTAAATAAGATTAGTTATATAGTATTTGATAAAGATAATGTAATAGAACAGAGGAAAGGTATAAAAAATAGATATATAAATACTTTTGATAAATATGAAAATCAATAGGACATCTATTGGTTTTTAAATTTAATATAAAAAAATTTATAAAAGTATTTTAAAATATTAGTAATATATGATAAAATAGAGTAGTACGAAGAGGTGTGCTGTATTATGGCTAAAATTATATCACTTGTTAATCAAAAGGGTGGTGTTGGTAAAACTACCACTAGTATTAATTTATCGGCAGCTTTAGGGAAATTAGGTAAAAAAGTTCTTATAATAGACATGGATCCCCAAAGTAATGCTACAACTGGCTTGGGTCTTAATTCCAATGATTTTAAGTGTGATGTTTATGAACTTATTACTGGAAGATGTGAAGTTAAGAATGCAATTAAGAAGACTAAGTTTCAAAATTTAAGTATTATACCTGCAACAATTAATCTTGCGGGTGTTGATGTTGAGTTTGTTAAAAAAATGCTTGAAGATAAAACATTTGAACAAAATAGTCAATTAAAATTAAAATTAGATGAAATAAAAGATAATTATGATTATATTATCATTGATTGTCAACCATCACTTGGATTAGGTACAATGAATGCACTTGTTGCTAGTGATAGTGTAATAATACCAGTGCAATGTGAATTCTTTGCTCTTGAAGGTATTACACAACTACTTAATTCTATTATCATGGTACAAAATGGAATGAACCCTAATTTAAGGATTGAAGGAGTGCTTCTTACAATGCTTGATGGTAGAACTAATATTGGCCTAGAAGTTATTGAAGAAATTAGAAAGTATTTTAAAGATAAAGTATTTAATACAATTATACCAAGATTAGTTAGACTAGTTGAAGCCCCTTCTCATGGTAAACCAATCAATGAATATGATCCAATGAGTAGAGCAACTGAAGCCTATGCTAACCTTGCAAAGGAAGTGATAAGTAGAGATGGAAACTAAGAAAAAAGCTTTAGGGAAAGGTTTAGAACAATTATTTTCTAATTCAGTTATTGATTTTGATGACTTTGAAAAAGATATTGTTGAAGAAAATGAAGGTAATGTTGTTGAAATTAATATTGATGATATTAGAAGTAATCCTTATCAACCAAGAAAAACTTTTGATACAGAATCTTTAAATGAACTTGCTAAATCTATCGCCGAATATGGGGTAGTGCAACCAGTAATTGTGAAAAAAAGTATTAAAGGTTATGAACTTGTTGCAGGTGAACGAAGAACTAAAGCTGCTAAAATTGCAGGTCTTAAAAAAATACCAGCAATAATTAAAGATTTTGATGATCAAGAAATGATGGAAATTGCTTTGATTGAAAATATTCAAAGGGAAGATTTAAATCCTATTGATGAAGCAACATCTATTAGTAATATCATTAAACTAAGGGGATATACTCAAGAAGAATTTGCATCAAAATTTGGTAAAAGTAGAACTTATGTAACTAATATACTTGGTTTACTTAAACTTCCTGATGAAGTTAAAAAACTAGTTGAAAAAAGGAATTTATCTATGTCTCATGCTAGAGTACTTAGTAAAATAGAAGATGGTGATTTAGTAGTAGATCTGGCTAAAAAAGTAATTACAGATAATTTAAGTGTTCATGATTTAGAAAAAATGAGTCAAGAAGAAAGACAAGTTACAAAAAATATAAGTCCTAAAAAGAAAAGTATTGATACTAAATATAGAATGTATGAAAATGTAATAATGGATAAATTAAATCAAAAGGTAAGAGTAAGTAAAAATAAAATTGAAATATACTTTGATGGTATAGATGAATTAGAAGAATTATTAGAAAAGATGAACATTAAGTTTGAGGATGAATAATGAATATAATTGATTTTAATTTAAATGATGAAGTTATTATGAAAAAACAACATGCCTGTGGCACTAATTTATGGACTATTACAAGAAATGGGGCTGATATAAAACTGAAGTGCAACAACTGTGGTAGAGAAATACTTATGGATAGACTAGAGTTTATGCGAAAACTTAAAAAGGTGATTAAAAATGAAAAAACATCGAACTAAAGAAAGAATTGGGTTGCATCCAGTGATGATGCTCTTAGTGCTTTGTTTTATAACTATTGTACTAAGTGGAATTTTAAGTTTTTTTGATGTTCAAGCTACTTATAATAGAGTTTCAACATTAACGGGAGAATATGTTGTTACAACTGAAGCTGTAACTTCTCTATTTAATTTAAGTGGTTTAAAATATATATTTACAACAACAGTATCTAGTTTTGCTAACTTTGTTGTACTTTCCCATTTAATTATTATATTACTAGGTATTGGAATAATGGTTAAAAGTGGTTTTTTAAAAACTGTTATTACGATGCTTACTAAAAAGATGAAAAAAACAACTGTTACCTATGTTTGGGTACTAATTTGTATACTTGCAAGTATTATGGGAGATCTTGCTTATATTATTTTTATACCTCTTGGAGCCTTACTTTTCCTTTATGGCAAAAGAAATCCAATGCTTGGTATAATTACTTCATTTGCATCTCTTACTTGTGGTAGTGCCCTAAGTGTATTTTTAACAAGTATTGATTCAAGCTTACTTGATTATACATTAGTTAATGCATATATATTTGATAGTAGTTATACTATTTCATCATTTGGCTATATCTTTGTTATGCTTGTTGGTATTATCTTACTTAGTTTAATTATTAGTAATATAGTAGAAAATTATATGGCAAAAAGAATGCCAAAATATGAGTTTCCGGAAAGTGACATTGAAGATGAATTGGTTATTACTAAAAAGAAAATGCGTGGTTTAATATTCTCTTTAGGTGCTGGTTTAATTTATTTGCTTATTTTTATTTATAATATTATTCCAGGATTACCATTCTCTGGTAATTTACTAGATTATTCTCAAGAATTATATATTGATAAATTATTTAGTTATGATTCATTCTTCTCACAAGGTTTTGTCTTTGTTGTTGCAGTATTATTTGTATTACTTGGTTTATTTTATGGAATTGGAGCTAAAACAATAAAAAATAATAAAGAATTTGTTGATGCTTTAGGTCATTCTCTAAATGGAATTGGTAAGATACTGGTTATGATATTTGCAGTTTCCACATTTATTAACATTTTTAAAGAAACAAATATTGGTAATGTAGTTGCAGCATCACTTGCTAATTTAATAAACAATTCTAACTTTAGTGGACTACCTATAAGTATATTATTATTTATTACATCAATTATTGTTACTTTTGTAGTACCTAGTCCAATAAGTGGTTGGTCAACACTGGCATCAACCGTACCAACACTTATGCAAGCGGGCATTAGTCCCGAATTTGCTCAAGTTATATTTAGATTAGGTAATGCTGTATCGATTGGCCTAACTCCAGTGTTTGCTTACTTTATTGTTTATTTAGCATTTTTAGCTACTTATAATCAAAGTAGTAAACCAGTTACTTTGAAAGATGCTATAAAATACCAATTACCTTTTGCGGGAGCAACATGTGCACTATTTTTAGGAATAATATTAGTATGGTATATTGTTGGTATGCCACTTGGTGTTGGTACAAGTGTAGCACCATAGAAAGGGGGATAATATGAGTTTAAAAGCAGGAATTGTGGGACTTCCTAATGTTGGCAAATCAACACTTTTTAATGCAATTACTAAACAAAACATTTTAGCAGCGAATTATCCATTTGCAACAATTGAACCAAATGTGGGAACAGTTATTGTGCCAGATGCTAGAGTAGATTACCTAACTAGTTTATATAACCCAAAAAGAAGTATTCCAACAACATTTGAATTTACTGATATTGCAGGACTTGTTCAAGGAGCATCATCTGGTGAAGGTTTAGGTAATAAGTTTTTATCACATATAAGAGAAGTTGATGCTATTGTTGAAGTTGTCAGATGCTTTATAGATCCCAATATTACGCATGTTACAGGTAAAGTTGATCCTGTAAGTGATATTGAAATAATTAATATTGAACTAGTTTTAGCAGATTTAGAAGTTGTTAATAACCGTTTAGGTAAAGTAGAAAAGAAAGCTGGGTCTACGAAGGATAAATTATTAATGGCTGAAGTAGAAGTTTTAAATAAATGTAAAAATAATTTGGAAGTAAATATTCCTCTTAGAAGAATAAGTTTTTCAGAAGATGAACTAAAACTACTTAAAAACTTTAATTTCTTAACCATTAAACCAATTATATATGTTGCAAATGTTTCTGAAGATGATATAGCTGTTGGTGATAATGAATACTCACTTGCTGTTAAAAGTTATGCGGAAGCAGAAGGTTCTGGTGTAATAGTTATGTGCACTAAACTGGAAGCAGATCTTGCTGGCTTAGAAGATGATGAAAGAATAGAATTTTTAGAATCAGTGGGAATTAAAAATAGTGGTTTAGATAAATTAATATTTGCTAGCTATAATCTTCTTGGCTTAAAAACATTTTTTACTGTAGGTACTGATGAAGTTAGAGCTTGGACATTTAGAAGCGGTATGAAAGCTCCAGAGTGTGCTGGTATAATTCATAGTGATTTTGAAAGGGGCTTTATAAGAGCAGAAGTAATGAGCTATGATGATTTAGTAGAATATGGTACAGAATTAAAAGTAAAAGAAGCTGGAAAACTACGAATTGAAGGCAAAGATTATGTTATGCAAGATGGTGACATCTGTTACTTTAGATTTAATGTATAAAAAAACTAGATAATCTAGTTTTTTTATTGTAAACACTTATTTAATGTGATATACTTTATTTAGTGAGATAAGTCGATGTGAATATTTAAAATGTTTTAATTTGAATTATGCTTAGATAATTTTACTAGGAAATTACCCGGAAATTACCCGGAAATTACCCGGAAATTACCCGGAAATGATTAGAAAATGTGATGTGATAATTTAATAATGATTGGAGGTAAAAATGATAGATACAATTGAAAATTCAAGAACGGAATTTAAAATTAAATTAGTAGATGACTTGGAGGAAACAGTCATAGCCTTTTTAAATAAAGATGGCGGTAATATCTATATTGGTGTTGATGATAATGGCAAAGTAGTTGGTTTAAAGAATAGTATGGATTTATTTCAAAGAAAAGTAAAAGATAAAATAATTTCTAATATTGAACCATCTGTTCTCGGATTGTTTGATTTAGAAGTACTTACAAAAGAAGATAAGAAATACTTAAAGATAACAGTGGCAAAAGGATATGAAACTCCATATCATATAAAAGGCATGGGAATGACACCTGATAGTTGTTTTATTAGGGTTGGCAGTTCTAATGAAAAAATGGATGAACATTTAATAAATAAAATGTTTAGAGAAAGAACTAAAAATTCTTTAAAAAGTATTATTTCGCCAAAACAAGATTTAACTTTTACCGATTTAAAGATATATTATGCAGAAAAAGGTTTTGAAATTGGCGACAATTTTGAAAGTCAATTAGATTTTTTTACAAAGGATGGAAAATATAATTATGTTGCATATCTTTTAGCTGACAATAATAGGGTTTCAATTAAAGTAGCCAAATATGTTGGTGATGATGTTGATGAAATAGAAGAATATTATGAATTTGGTAATTGTTCTTTAGTCAAAGCGACTTATAGAGTATTGGAAAAGTTTAGAACAGAGAATAAAGTTTATTCTAAAATTACATATCCAGAAAGAATTGAACAACCAATGTACGATTATAATGCTGTTAGAGAGGTTATTATAAACGCTATTGTTCATAATGATTGGTCTAATGAATATCCCCCTAAATTTGAATTCTTTAGTGATAGACTAGAAGTTTCTTCATTTGGAGGAATACAAAGTGAATTTACCGAAGATGAATTTTTTCAAGGCTATTCAGCTCCAAAAAATCCAGAATTAATGAGAGTATTTCATGACTTAGAACTAGTTGAGCATTTGGGTACTGGTATAAGAAGAATTTTAAAGAAATACGATAAAAGTATTTATCATTTTTTTCCGCATTTTATAAGGGTAAGTATTAAATATAATCAAAATGAATTTGATTATACTACTAATAAGGTAGTGCACAGGACTTTTTGTTCTAATATTGGTTTAACAAAAGTACAAGAAGGAATTATTGACTTGATAATAGACAGATCAAGTATAACTCAAGATGAAATGTCTGCTTTGCTAGATGTAACAACGAGAACAATTAGAAATAATATTAAATTTTTGGTTGAAAATAATTATATAAAAAGAGTTGGTGCTGATAGAAATGGTAAATGGATTGTCATCAATAAAAAAACTAATTAAACAAAATGTTATCTGTTAATTTAATCATATAACTCTTGCCATATTTTATAAAAACTAATTTATTTACATATAATAATAAAAATGATATAATTTTATCAGGAGGAATATGAAAAATAATTTAATTAGTAAAACATTTTTATGGATGTGTTTTGGTTTGCTTGTAACATTTGCAACAGGTTATTTAACATCAACTAGTGAAGTAATGCTTGAAAATATTTTCTTGAACAGTTGGACATATATCATATTAATAATTGTTGAATTAGTACTTGTAATTGTCCTATCAGCAAGAGTTATGAAAATGAAACCTGCAACTGCAAAGGTCTGTTTCTTGCTTTATTCATTTGTAAGTGGCTTAACTTTTGCATCAATATTTGTAGTGTTTGAAGTTAGCTCAATTATTTTAGTCTTTTTAGTAACTGCAGTGTTTTTTGCATTATTATCATTAATTGGCTATGTAACAAAAATTGATTTAACTAAAGTAGGAGTCTATTTGTTATTTGGTTTACTAGCGGTTGTTATAGTATCACTAATAAATATATTTATTGGTAGTTCTACATTAGAATTAATATTATCAATTATAATTATTGCAATATTTATAGGTTATACTATCTATGATGTTCAAAGAATAAAATATTTAGAAAATAGTGGATTACCTGAAGATAATTTGGCAATATATGGAGCTTTGGAATTATATCTAGATTTTATTAACTTGTTTCTTAGATTATTACAAATATTTGGAAGGAGCGATGACTGATGGATACAAGTTTAAAAAGAATTATAGCATATTTTATAGATATTTTAATAGTATCTATTGTTGTAACTCCATTTATTAATATTAAAGCTATTAATCCATATATAGATGATTATAACAAATATTATGAAGAATATACCAAGTTAATTGAAGATGCTAATAATGGAGATATAGATACTAATAGTGATGAATATAAAGATCAAGTAATTGATTTAAATTATAAAATAGCAGAATATAAAGTTATTAATAGTAGTATTTCTGTTGTTAGTTTAATCGTATATTTTGTAATTATTCAATATTTCTTAAAAGGTCAAACAATAGGTAAGAAGATACTTAAATTAAGAGTAGTAAGTAATAAAGATAAAGAGTTAAATATAGGTCATTATTTTGTAAGATCACTTATATTAAATAATATTATATTTAGTATTATCTTAATTGTTGGTGTTTATCTATTTGGAAAGAATGGCTACTACAATTTATCAATGGTAGTAAGTTACTTACAATTACTTGTTATGTCTGTGATAATATTAATGGTAGTATTAAGAAGAGATAATCGTGGTTTACATGATTTTTTAGCTGGTACTAAAGTAATTAGTACAGAAGTAATTAATAATGAAGTAGAAGTAAAGGAAATACCTAGTAAAAAAGAAGAAAAAGAAACTATTGAAGTAGAAGTTAAAGAAGAAGATAAACCTACTAAAAATAATAATAAAACAAAAGCTAAAACAACATCAAATAAAAAGAAAAGTACAAGAAAAAACTCTGGTAATTAATCCGGAGCTTTTATTTTGTAAGAAAATACCATTAATTTTATTGACAAAAATTCTATCTTATTTTATTATTTATATAGTAGAGATCTCACGTTTTTCAGCAAAAATGAGCCAGCCTAGGTTGTACCTAGGCTGGCTCGGTATCGTGTGTGTTGTGTAATA
>CALVKM010000043.1 GCA_944332705.1 uncultured Bacilli bacterium | reverse complement strand
CTTCCACTATATCAGTAGGAATATTATATGTTTTCCTTTTTGTTTTGTCTTCTGTTTCCTCATGCATTTCTTTTTTTGGTTGTTCTACTTTTTCTTCAATAATAGGGCTAGGTATTGAATCTACACTTGTAGAACTAAATAAATCATTAAAAACCCCTTTTTGAATATCTTTTTTGTTATTTGTCATTTACTTGTCCTCCTAACCTTTTCCATATTTCTATCATTAAATTATAATAATCAATAAATCCATTACAATTTTTATCATATTCATATATACTTTTCTTTTCTATTGGGCTTTCTTTTAATCTTACATTTTCTCTTATAAATGTATTGAAAGCCTTTTCTTTAAATTGTTCTTGTATAGTTTCATATATATTTTTGTCGTTTATTTTTCTATTGTCATACATAGTTACAAATACTCCTAGTACATCAAGTTTAGGATTTAATTGTTCTTTTACTTTATTTATACTTTCTAATAGTTTAGCCGTACCTCTAATACTTAAATAATCTGCTTGAACTGGTATTAATATATAATCGCTTGTTACTAAAGCATTAATTGTAGCAAGATTTAATGACGGACTACAGTCTATAATAATATAGTCATATTTACTTATAACGGATTCTAACTTGCGGGATAATTGTCGTTCTCTAGCTAAAACTCCATTAAGTATTAAATCTATGTTATTTAATCTTTCGTCCGATATAATCATATCAAATAATATAGAATTATCTTTATATATTATATCCTCCGCTTTTATATTATCATTAGTCAATAAATCATAAGTACTTCCTTTTATTTTGTTTTTATCTATATTTACACAAGCCGTTAAATTAGCTTGACCGTCAGTATCTATCAATAGTACTTTAGATTTTGCATAAATAGAAAGCCATGAAGCCATATTTAGTGCGGTTGTGGTCTTCCCAACACCGCCTTTCTGGTTGACTATAGATATAACTTTATTCCTTTCCATATAATTCCCTTCCTTTTCTTATATATTCTTGTACCATTTTTTCCATGGAATTATTTAATCTATCTTCTGTATGAGTATAAATAATAGTAGTATTTATGTCTTTATGTCTTAATACTTCTTGTATGCTTCTTAAATCCGCACCGCTTTTATTTAAAAATGTTGCCCCAGTATGTCTTGTGCTATGACCAGTATATAATGAGGAATCTAATCCAAATCTTACTAAAATATTTTTGAATATTCTACTAATTGACCTTGTAGTAATTCTATTTCCTTTATGGTTAGTAGCTACACTTACAAATAATGGCTCATATTCGTCCTTGCCCCTTATTTTTAAATAATCTAATATTGCTTGTAAAGTATCTTCTTCTAATATAGCTATATCGTCTTTTGAATCATAGCCTTTTCCTTGTATTTTTAAAACATATTTTGTTCCCATTTGTATTATATCGTCTTTATTACATCTTGATATTTCTATTTCTCTTAACATACAATTAACGGCTAGAACGAACATAGCATAATCTCTATATGTTTGTTCGTCATGTCTTTCCTTTTTTAATGTTTCTTCTATTTCTATATATTTTTCAAGTGGTATTGGTAATTTAGCAAACCCTTTTTTTAATTTTAAGTTCTTAATGTTATTCATTATATTAACAACACCTTTATCACTTAAATATCTAAATAAACATCTTAATCCACTCAAGTATGTATTAGCCGTCCTTGTTTTATATGTTTTTTTTAAATATGTTTTATATGATATTATTGTGTCTTTTCCAACACATTCTATATGATTATCTTTTAACCATTGCATAAAACAATGGATACCAGTTGTATATGTTCTAGGTGTTTCGCCTCTATAATCTTCTAGTTTAAAAAATTCTTCTAATTCCTTTTCAATATTTATTCTCGAATTATCAATTACTTTTGGTTGAACTATAGTTAAATCAGTCATAATATCATATCCCTTCATTGCTACTATACAATGCCTTCCTTTTGTATGCATTATAAGTATAGCACATATAATTCATACTGTCAATACCGTTATTATAATCAATATCATTAGCATAATAAGTGTTGTCAATATAGTTCATATCGTTCGTATCAGTCATACTAAATAAAACATAACATGATTTTGATTTAAAAAATATATCTGTTATTAAAAGCTATTTTTAAACATTTTCAGCCACTTTTTAAATTTTATGTATATTTTATCGTAGAAGAGAAAAAAATGGCTACAGATGGCTTTAAAACAAAAAATACGGCTATTAAAAATATAAACAGAGTTTTCACAAAAAAAGAATAGGTTTCCCTATCCCTTTACTACAAATCATACCGTTTTACTACTAACCGTATGAGTGAGTACTACATGAGTTAATACTTCTCTCACATCTCACATATAAATTATATAACGGTTGGTTGTACTTTGTCAATGTATTTTATTCTACAATTTCAATAATTGAATCATCTGTCATCATTAATTTAACTTTATTTTTTGAACTAATACCGTAAATATTTCCAACAAAATGAACTTTATCGCCATTTTTTAAATTGGATATTATATTAAGCCAATATTCGTCATCATCACAAAGTATAATCCAATTGTTTTTAAGTTCCAAATATGTACTATTTCCTGATTGTGTAACACTTTTATATTCTTCTGTAATATCAATTTTGGCTTTATAATATAATTTATCAAAGTTTACTGAGTTCTCGTTATATATAGATACTAAATCATTACTTACTAATTCCACATTATTATTATAATTATCTACTATTTTAGCTTTATTAATTAAATTTGTTTCATTATTACAACCAGTTAGGATTATTACTAACACTACACATATTAAAATATTTAATATTTCTTTTTTCATAATATACCTTTATATATTTTTAGTTATCTCTATAGAAATCAGAATAATCTAAATCACAACTTATGTCTTCAATTTCATCAACCGAACAAATACCATCAAAAGTGCCACTGTAAGGGTCTCCGTAATTATCTTTAACACTTATTTTCCCATATACTTCATATTCATTATTTTCTGTTTCTTTAACAGTTGTTACTCTAACATTAGGATTCCCAACATCATACCAAAGCATAACATAAGTAAGGGCGGTAGTTCTAGCTCTACTTCTTACTCTATCTTCTAGTGTTTCTACTGGCTCTTTATTTCCCGAATTAAGTAAAAATACAACAATTATGATACCAATTATAACTAGAACAATAAGTAAAAATGATAATTTTTTATGTTTTAAAATAAATTCTTTTATATTTTCAAATACTTTTTTCATACTCACACCTCTAAAATTTAATATTTATAATTTTAATAATTCTTTTTTCTTTTTGTTGTATTCTTCTTGTGTAATAGCACCAGAATCTAACAACTTTTTATACTTTTCCAATTCGTCCGCACAGCTAACTTCTTTTAAATTATCAGAACTTTTTTGTTGCCTTTTTAATAATAAAGTAGATACTTCTTTATGTATTGCTTGATTATTCTTAATAAACTTAAAATTTACTTTTCCCGAAGATGTACCAATAGCAATTCCTTTTAAAAAACTAATACTAATAGCCGATATACTATCCAATGGTAAATCTACTCTTTTTCCAAAAGCCGTTTTTCCATAAACTCTTTTATCCGTTACAACTATTTCCATTTTTGCTAACCATTTATAAATAGTAATTAAGACAGATAAAATTATTATTAATGGAAGCCAAAATTGTTCCAAAGACTCATAAATAGTAACAAATTCTCCTGTATAAGTCGTAAATGGGATTAAATGATAAATTGCATTTCCAAAAGAATATTTTACTTCTTGCCACTCATATTTTGGATTCGCTATATAATGATTTTCAAACCAAATAATTAGTAAAATTATAATAGCTAAAAGTCCAATTCCTAATAATATCTTTTTTATGTTAAATTGTTGGCTTTTAATTATTTCTTTCTCTTTCAAACATATTACTCCTTCCTCTTTTTTATTTGATTATATCACAAAAGGACAAAAACTACAACGATTAGTTATATAATTACTTGTTATATAACAAAACACTTCTTTTTGTTTGATAATATTAAGGGGAGGATAGCCTTATGCCAATAATTGATAAGACAGATTCTAATTACATCTACTTTTATGTTGGAAAACAAATAAGAAAATATAGAAAGCAAAAAGGTTGGAGTCAGTCAAAACTAGCCTCCGAATGTAATTTTACTGATACTTTTATAAGCAACTTAGAAAACAATGCCTTTCAAACTATTAGTCTTAATAGTTTATATCATATAGCTAAAGTATTAGGAGTACCTACAAAAATGCTTCTTGACGGCTTAGAAGAAGATGTAAATGAATAGAAGTGTAATTTTATACTTCTTTTTTTTATATAACAAAAATAAAAAAATAATAAAGTAACGGCGGAAATGGAATAATATATAATAAATTGAAAAGATTAAAAATTTTTGATATAATATAAGTATGTATAGAAGGTATATTATGAATAATGAAGAATTAGGTTATTTCTTATATATGGAAAGTAAGATTTTACAAAGCAAATCTTATGAAGAACTAACAAAAGAAGAAGAAATTAATCTTAAATTAAATCCTTTTTTGGTGGCGGAAACAACCACCACAGAGGGGAAGCAAGAAGAATCCTAAAAGTACCCCATAATATACCCCCTACCGTCACTATATTATAATCTTATGGTTATAAAATAAAATGCTTAGTTAGGGATTATAACATACTAAGCATTTTATTTATTTATAAAGATTAAGTTCTTAATAATGCCGTTTTATCGAAAAAAAATAAAAAAAGGAAGTGAAGAAATAATGAAGCTACAAGATTATTTACGAAAAGAAGTTCGCAGACTTAAATGAGAAGAAGAAATAAGTTATAAAGTTTTAGCAGAAGATTTATTAGACATGAAATACAATTCGTTTATAAATTGATTACATAAATATAAGAATCTAAGCGAAAAAAAGATAAAAATACTAAAAGATTTTATAGATACTATGAAATAAAATTCCTTTTTTAACTCTAAAAAAGGTTGAAAGTGATTAAAACATATTGCTTATTTTTAATTATATAAAAAAGGAGGAATAAGCAATATGCAAAGTTTAAAAGATATAGGACTTGCAGAATATTATTATTTAGATAATGAACGAATCTATAATGCAAAAAGAAAATGTTATGTAAAAGAAGTAGCCGAATATAGATATAAGTTAAGAAATAATAAAGGTAGCTATAAAAGTATTACATTAAAAGAAATATATTGAAAGTTATTTAATAAAGTTTTTTGTAAAGATAATATAAAATTATTAGAACATGAAAGTTTTAAAGAAATTAAAGACACTTGCGGAAATTATGAAATAAGTAATTTAGGAAGAGTAAAAAGTAAAATGGGGAATCATGCTATCATATTAAAGCCTCATATAACAAAAAAAGGATATGAAAGATTACAACTATATATTGACGGGAAAAAATATAATAAGTTCGTACATTGTCTTGTGGCTTCCGCATGATTAAATCCGCCCCAAAGCATTGATGTTGAAGTACATCACAAAGATTTTAATAGCCTTAATAATATAGCTTCAAATTTAGAATATTTAAGTAAAATACAACATCATAAAATACATGAAGAACGGAGGAAAACAGAAAATGAGTGTACCAAATCAAAAAAAGATAATGATAGAAAGAACTAGCGATAAAAGTACTAAAGATTATCTAAAAGTATCAAATAAAAATTTAGAACTAGCAATGTATAATTTAAAACCTAGTACTTTTATGTTGTGAATCTATTTTTTGGATAATTGCAAAGGATATATTTTAAATTTATATCCTATTGACTTCATAAATAAAACTGGAGTTTCAAGAAGCACTTATGATAGGTCTTTTAAGGAATTAGAAGAGTTAGGATATTTAGTAAAAAGTGAAAAAGAAAAGAATCTTTACTTATTTAAAGAGGTAAGTGAAAGTAATAAAATAAGGGATATAGACGAAATATGAAGTTTAGAGAAAGCTGATTTTGAAGAAATAAAAGAAAAATATTTTAGTTAAATTGACTAAAATATTTTTCAAAATAACTATTAAATTGAATTAGATAATATTCTTTTTGAAATATGAATCCCTAAAAATGAGTATATTTGAATCATTTTGAATAAGTATTTGAATAAGATATACTTCAAAAAATATTATTAAAGTATTCAAAAGTATATAAGAAATATAATAATATACTTCCCACCAGTTTATAAGTACAGTGCTAAGACACCATAGGTAGGTTTCTTAGAATCTTCCAACATTCACACCAATAATATGTGTGAAGGTCTACGACTTTAATAAGATAAAGGAGGAATAAAATAATATGAATAATACAACAAAAAGACATCTAGGTAATATTAGCCGTTTAGTAGGACATGATGTTAGTAATAAATATAGTTATATTATTAGTGAAAGTGATTTAATAAATGCATGAGTAAAAATGCATAATGATTTAGGTTATCCGCTTATGATAGATAGTAAATACAGAAGGGCTATAGTTTACAATAAACAAGGTTTAGAAAAACAAATAAATAATATGATAGTAGAGTGCATAAAAGAAGCAACTAAAGATTTAACCGATATTGTAGTAGCTGATATAATATCACAAATAAATAGTATAACACAAACTACAAGCGGAAAAGTTATTAGTAAAAACAATAGCTATACTGGAAAAACTAATTTATTTATAAATTCCCTAAGTAGTGGCTTAGTAAATGGCTTTTTTAAAATACTTGATGATATTACAGAATATGAAGACGATAGATAATAAAGCAGATAACTCTAAAATTATAATATATTTATATTTATATTTACAATAAATATATTTTTTGATATTATATAGTTAGGAGGAAGTTATGAAAATTATAATTGATATTGATAAGAAAACTATTGAAGTGCCAGAAAATTTAAAAAAAGCATACGAAGAACAACTTAATGTAGATAAAATGTTAGGAAATAAGAGTAAATCTATTTTAGAACAATTAAATACTAGCGAATATAAGATAATATCAAAACATAAAAATAGTAAAGCAGATAAAACTAGCTTAAAAGATATTGAAGAATATATGAATAGTATTAAGTCTACTAATAAAGAAAAATATGAAGAATATACCACTCTTTTAAATAAAGGTGGAGAATTAAAAAAAGACGGAAAACCTAAAAAAACTAATTTTTTAATAATTAAAAAATGGTTTTATACTAATTTTCCAGAAAAAAATCCTTTTAAAGATTAAAAAAGTCGAAAAATATCGACTTTTTTAATTACTGTTATTGACTTAATTTTTAAAATTTTGTATAATTTAGTTAGGTTAATAGAAAAGTAAGAAAAGTTTACACTTTTCAAAAAATATGTAAATCATATCATAAAACCTTGATTTTGTTGTGGTTTTATGGTACAATATTACTGTATTTAAGAAGAAGTCTATTTGTTAATTTTCATTAGCTTATAGGTTGATAAATTTTCTATTAACCTATAAATTCGACCTATCGGCTAATGAAAGATAACAAAGGACTTTTTTATTTATTCATAAGCCAAAAGAAAGGAAAAGGTCTTATGAATAATGATACAAGAAAAGGTTATATAGCATATCAGTCATTATCCTATACAATGATTAAAGAGTTGTTAGATAATGAAAGCACTCCGTCATGGATTAAAATATGGCTTTATCTTTCTATACTTCAAAAATACCATAAGACTTTATATCCTAAAAATCAACATATAGCAGAAAAATTAAAGATTCCGCTAGGTACAGTTAAATATGCATTAGGAAAGTTAAAAGAAGAAGGATTTATAGAAATTATTAATCCAAAAAGTTGGAAAAGACAAATAAAACTTACACATATAGCTAATATAAATGATAGTGAATATAAAGAGATTAAAGATAAAAATGAATTAACATATCATTCTATGTATAATAGACAACAATATAAAGATAATGTTTATCTAGTTGATACTGAATATATGGCTATTAAAGATAGATTAAAAGACGATAAAGAATTAGATTTTTATTTAAATGGTTTAAATAACTACTTAAATGAATCCAAAATTAGATATGATTCTCATTTTAAAATGTTATGGACTTGGATAGATAAAAATGAGTGTCAAATTAAAAATAAAAAGAAAAAATATGAAGTTCCTAATTATCAATGGTTTATAGAATATGAAAGAGGTTATATTAAAAAAGATAATTCAAAAATAGATGAAGATTTATTAAATTATAATTGGTTAGAAGATTTAACAAGTGATTATAATGAAGAAGACTAAAGAATCTTCTTTTTTATTTGCGGATTCCCGCAATTTAATATATTTATATATTCTATTTTAGATGTTTAATATTTATATATTATATATATGTGGCTAAAATCTTAACTACTACTGGCTAAAATCTTAACTACTACTGGCTAAAATTTTAGCTACTACTGGCTAATTAAAAATAAAAATAAAATAAAAGTTCCTTTTAAAATCAAGGAAAAATGACAAAAAGCACTGGATAAAAATATTAATATTATACTGTCGGAAAAGTGTCGGAAAGCATATAAAAAATCGTGTCCGCAAAGTTATATTATCGGACACGGCACCCCACTTTATATTAAAAAACTTATAAAAAAAAGAAGTGTTATTATTTGTCTAACACTTCGCTATGACTACCAGTATTTACTAATAATAAAATTATCTCGTCTTCTAGGTATTTATAAATAAGTACCCAGTCTGGCTCTATGTGACAGTCACGACAGTCTTTAAATCTTTTATCATTATATAATGGGTGGTCTTTATATTTTGGGTCTAATTGTTCTTTTCTTGAAAGCATATCTACAACATCTAATAATTTATCAATATTTTTTCCTTGTCTAGTAACTTTTTTTAAAGCCTTTTTAAATTCTTTTGAATATTTTATTTTATAATTAGTCATTAGATAACAAAGCCTCTTTTAATGATTCTATATTATCGTAGCTTTTATATTCTTCTGGGTGTTTTTCTATGTATGCTAATTCTTTTGCGGTTTTTTCTAGTTCTTCATTTGTAAAATATTGATATAAGTCGTATTCTTCTTTTGGAATCGCTACATCAAAAGGAATACTTCCTCTCATTATTAGTTGTTTTATAGTCATATTTATTAAGCCACTCATACTAACTCCTAATCTGTCAAGTATTTCTGTTGCTTGTTCTTTATCTCTTTTATCAATTTTTACATTAATTGAAGTTGTTAAATCAGTCATAATATCACTCACTTTCTGTTAAAAATAATATCAATTTTTACATCATTTGTCAAGTATTTTTATATAAAAAGTATATAAAAATCATACACTTTTACTATATTATATGTAAATAGTTACTTTTTATTTAAACTTTTTTATGAAAACTAGCGGAAATGCAATTAAATTTATTAAAAAAAAGCCCCTAGAACGAATCGAAGTATATAATAGTCCGACTTTTTAATAAAAAAGTGCTTAGAATCCCTTTAAAATTCCTATTTTTTTTATAAAAAAAGCAAGTTTTAATTATTACTTACTTTTTTCTAATCCTAGTTGTTCCCATTTAAAAGGATTTAAAGATAAATTTTCTGCTTCTTTTTCGCTTACAGTGTCAAATACATAATGTAATTCGTCAAGCATTTTTTCTATATCTTCTTTTTTATATCCTAAATTTTTCATGGCTATTAATACATAGCCTCTTATTATATCGTTATTCATTATTCTTTCCCTCCTTTTATTATTTCATACTCTTTCAATAAATCTTTGCAATGTTTAGATTCTAAATATTTTCTTAAAGCAATTATTAATAATTCAGTATTATCTTTAATATCTCTATCCATATAAACAATTTTTTCCATATCTTCCACTATATCAGTAGGAATATTATATGTTTTCCTTTTTGTTTTGTCTTCTGTTTCCTCATGCATTTCTTTTTTT
>CALVKM010000042.1 GCA_944332705.1 uncultured Bacilli bacterium | reverse complement strand
ATTTTATTGTTTATAGGTATATTATACCACGAGTTCTTTCTTTTTTTATGTATTCCGATAAATTTTTACTCCGTCAAAGAGCGAAAAAGCTTGATAATGTATTATGCTTTTGTTATAATATTTTATAGAAAAAAACGGAAGGGAGGGTATAAAATGACAAAAGTAGTAGTTAAAAATGGTGACGTTGATTTAGCGCTCAAAAAATTTAAGGCAAAATTTGCCCGCAGTGGAGTCCCTTCTGAAATCAAAAAAAGAAAACACTATGAAAAGCCAGGTGTTAGAAGAAGAAATGAAATTAAAGAAGGAATTAAAAATTCTCATAAAAGAAATAGAGGGTAAATTATGTTAGACAAAATTAACGAAGATTTAAAAACTGCTATGAAAGAGCATGATACATTCAAGCTTTCAGTTCTAAGAATGTTAAAGAGTGCTTTGCAATTAGAACAAATTGCCAAAAAACATGAACTTGATGATAGTGAAGTATCTAGTGTTATTAAAAAGCAAGTAAAGGTGCGTAAAGATTCTATTGTAGAATATGAAAAGTATGGTAAGTCTGATTCTGTTAAAGATTTAGAAAATGAAGTAGAAATACTATCTTCATATTTACCAGAAGAAATATCTAAAGAAGAAATAGAAGCTACAGTTAATGAAGTAATAGCTGAAATAAACCCAGAAAGTATTAAAGAAATGGGTAAAGTTATGAAACGTTTAAATGAAGTACTTGCTGGTAAAAATGCTGATATGTCACTAGCAAGCAGTTTAGTTAAAGAAAAATTAAGTAAATAATCTTAGGAGAGGTGGAAAATTCGCTCCGTCCACACACCTTTTAAAAGGTTAAAAGAGGGGGCGGTATATACTTCCTCCTAGATTATTTTTTTTATACATAAAATTTAAAATGTCTCGCCACTGGAGAGACATTTCGGTACTTGACACTTCGTGTGATGCAATTTTTATACGAACAAAAAGTGTCGCCAGTGGCGCCACTTTTCAATCAAAAATTTTACGCAAATTATACGTTTTTTTTACGCAAATTTTACGAACAAACAAAAAGTGGCGCCACTGGCGCCATAATTTATGCCATTTTTTACGAAAATTTTACATGTAAAGGGAATTAAGTTTTAGCGTATTTTTAAATAGTGATAATTTAGCTAAAAAAGATTGCGGCTCCAGTGGCGCCGCAATCTGGTTATAAAACTTTACATAAATTGTACACTTTTTTACGCAAATTGTACACAGAAAATAGATTGCGGTTCCAGTGGAACCGCAACTTATAAAAAAATATAATAAAGGAAGGTGGTAAAATATTAGATGTAAATTTCAATCATATTATTAAAATGATTGAACAAAGAAAAAATAATGCATATAGAAAAGTAAATGAAGAATTAATATTATTATATTTTGAAATCGGAAAATATTTATGTGAATTAATTGATAATAGCGGTTATGGTGATAATGTTGTTGATAAGTTTGTAGACTTTATGAGTGATAATTATCCTAATATTAAAGGATTTAATATTAGTAACATACATAGAATGATTAAATTTTATAAGACTTATAAAGATGATGATTTGGCTTTAGATTTAATTGTACAATTAAGTTGGACAAATAACATACTTATTTTAAGTAGAACTAAATCAATTGAAGAAAGACATTTTTACTTACAACTTGCTATTAATGAAAATTAATCTAAAAGGGAGCTTACTAGACAAATAGAATCTGGCTGTTATGAAAGATATACTTTATCATTAGTAGATAGACCACAAACTATCTCAGGTTTAATACCTTATAATAATTTTGCTTCTAGTACTAGATTATTAGATACCTATAGTTTAGAGTTTCTTGATTTACCAAAGAATTTTTCAGAACAAGATTTAAAGAAAGCTATAATTAAAAACTTAAAAGATTTTATATTAGAAATAGGTAAAGATTTTACATTTATTGGAGATGAATTTAAAATTAAAGTGGGTAACCATGATTTCTTTATAGATCTACTTTTTTATAATCGAGAATTATCTTGTCTAGTAGCTTTTGAATTAAAGCTTGGAGAGTATTTGCCGGAGTACGCCGGCAAGATGAGTCTTTATCTAGAAGCGCTAGATAGAGATGTAAGAAAAGAATATGAAAATCCTAGTGTTGGGGTTATACTTTGTAGTTCTAAAGATAAAGAAGTAGTAGAATATTCATTAAGCAAGAATATGTCTCAAACCTTAATCTCTGAATATAAATTAAAATTAATAGATAAAGAATTATTAAAAGCAAAATTAAGTGAAATAAAACCCTTATTAAATAATATGCAACATATTTCGAAATATAGACTTGCTAATTGTTGATAAAACATAATAAATATTATATAATTGTTTCAGGAGAGGTGGAAAAATCTTGCGTCCACACACCCATTGGGTTATAAAGAGATACAGGAACAGCGAGTCCTGTCTCCTAAAAAGGTGCCGATATTATCGACACTTTTTAATGTTATAAAATATTTAATTTTGTTTGTAAAATTGTTTAATATATTCTACTAGATCATCATCACTTATGTTTAAAGCATATACTAATTTAGCTAATGTTTCTATATTAGGAATCTCTTCATTGTTTTCAATTCTTTGAACAGTTCTAGTATTTAAATTGCTTTTATCAGCTAAATCTTCTTGAGTTAATTTTAATTTCTTTCGATACTCTTTAAACATATTTTTTACCTCGATTTCATTATTTCATATATACGGTTTGCTTGCCACGGTAGATTTACCGTATTTATAATTGACACGACATATATGCCGTGTTAAAATATAAATATAAACAATAAATAATATAAAATATAGCAAGAATAATAAGTAAGGATGGTATGTATGGTTGAAAAAATAAAAGATAATAAAAGAACAATATTAACAATAATAGGAGTTTTAATATTGTGTGTTGGTTCAACTTTAGCATATATCATTGCAAGTTTACAAGATGAAGCAAGAGGCAATGCTAGTGTCACAAGTGATGCAGTAGATATTTTAAGATTTGAAGTAGATAAAGATATAAGTTTAAATCCAACACAATTTAATGTAGTTGAAGGAGGAGATAACTTATCAGATACAGCAGTAGGTTCAGCGATACTAAGAGCTAATTCAACAGATAATAATGCTACATATAATTATTATGTATATTTTCAAATAAACTCTAATAATTATATTTATACTACTACTGAACAAACACCGGAAATAGTACTAACTATTACTGATCCAGAAGGTAATCCTGTAACAAATATTAGTGGTCTTAGTTATGTAACTTCTGGTGGTGTTTCAGGATTTGATATAACAACAAAAAGTGGATTATATGAAGTAGCAGAATTATATGAAATAATATCAAATTCTAGTAGTGAAGATACAATCCAAGAATGGGAATTTACAGTATCATTTATAAATTTAGATACAAACCAAGCCGAAAATGGTGGTAAAACATTAGAAGCAGAAATAATATTATCAAGAGAACCAATATATACCTTAGCTAGTTATATAACAAATGGATTATATACAGGAGTAGATGGAGAAAATGGCTTATATTATCATGATGGTGAAGGCACATATGGAACACTTGAAGCAGGAGACAATTCATACCGCTTTAGTGGTGGGGACTATGAAATAGCAGAGGCTTACCTTGGAACATATAATCAAATATATGGAGAAATAATAAAAAAATATTGTGATGGTGCGGAAGTTACAACTTTTATACAACAATGTTCCGGAAATATAACCTATGAATTAGCGTATGATAGTAATAATACACAATATGCTACAGTAAATGAAGCGTTAGAACAAGCAGTGAGCGATGGGTATTTAACTGGAGATAATATTAGAAATTATGTCTGCTTTGGTTCAAATGAAACACCATGTCCAGAAGAAAATTTATATAGAGTAATAGGAATGTTTGGAGACCAAATAAGACTAATCAAGGCAAATTATGCAACAAATGCTGAACTTGGAACAAATGGAGATTATTCTAGTGCTGCTTCTAATTTAAATATGTATATGTCTATGTTACCATATAGAGGAAACAATGATTTATCATCATATTACTGGAATGATGCAAATTATGATTTAGCAAATCAAGAAACTGGATATAGAAATGTATGGAGTTATAGTCAGTTAAATACAGTGAATTTAAATACAAATTATTTAAATTCACTAGGTACAACATGGCAAAATATGATAGAAGAGAAAACATGGTATGTCGGAGGAATGGATTATAATTCTGTTATGGATGGTAATGGTAGAACAGATGCTAAAACAATATATGAAGCCGAATTAGGAGAAGGAAAAGTAACTACCGCACCATTCGAACCATACACTGCCAAAATAGGTTTAATGTATGTATCGGAATATTTATATGCCGCAAATCCAGAATATTGGGGAACAGTTGATTCTAGTAGTCAAGAAATAGAAGCTTTAAAATGGTTCACATCTAATTGGTTAGATCTAGGACTTATTGATTGGACTGTTTCCCGCATTTCGGCTGATTCGTATGGCGTTTTGATTGTTGCTTATGGGGTTCTTCTTGACTACAATGATGTCTGGGACAATGGCTTGGGCGTCCGCCCGTCCTTCAGTCTTTCATCTTCAGCTCTTTATGATGAAGGAGATGGTTCAAGAGAAAATCCATTTAGAATCGAAAATTCATTTATAGATTTTAATATTAATGGAATAAAATATGGTATAGAAGAAAATACAACATGGGAAGAATTTATAAATAGTCCTGATAATAAATATGATATGTATATTAATGAATCTAATAACGTAGTAAATAGCGGTGGTTATGAAATATTATTTAATGGTAATACAGTATCTGCAACAGATATAATTGTTAATAATGGAAATTATGATGCTAATTTAATTACATTTACAATACAAGGAATGACTTTATATGCAGAAGATGGAATGACTTGGGAAGAATATGTAAATAGCGAATATAATATATTGCCTCTTATTATAGATGGTGATAATATTAAATTGGGGAATAGTACATCTCTTTATCTTAATAATAATAGTGTTCATCAGCATGATTTTATTAATCCGAATGGTTCATATAATTTAGTTGGCCCTCGATAAATTTGATTTTTTTAATATCATTAATTTTAATGCTATAAATACAAATGATTAAAATAACATATAATTAATAAGGTGATAATCATGCATATGAAAGATAGCCTTATTAATTTTTTATATGATAAAAAGTATTTTATTAATATATATGATGAATATATTCATGTATTTAATTATGAAGAATTAATTAGTTTATCAAGTAAAAAAATAGAACTTAAGTTTAGTAATTTTAAATTAGTTATTGATGGAGATAATTTATTTATAAATAAAATGTTTCCTAATGAAGTTTTAATTAAAGGAACAATTAATAAAGTAGGTTTTGTTTATGAATAAAGTATTATGGGTTAAATGTAAATGCGATGATTATTACAAATTTATTAATAAAATTAAATATATTAATATAAAAATATTAGAAATAAAATATATAAATAAATATATTTATTTAAAGATAGATAGTAAATATTTAGATAAGTTAAATAAATATTTAATTAGTTATAAATTTAAGGTAGTAAAGGAAACTGGAATATATGATATATTAAATAAAATAAAAAGAAATTATATATTTTGTATATGTTTACTAATTGGTGTTATTTTATTTTTTATTATGAGTAATATGGTCGTTAAAATAAATATTATTCATGAAAGTAGTGAGATTAGAGAGATTATTGCTGATGAGTTAGATGAATATGGAATAAAAGTACTAAGTTTTAAGAAAAGTTATAAGAAACTTGATAAAATAAGACAAGAAATATTAGATAAATATCCCGATAAATTAGATTGGATGGAATTTGATGTTGATGGTATGATTATAAATGTTAGAATAGAAGAGCGAATTATAACAGATACTAGTAAGAGTGATAAAGTATGTAATTTGGTGGCTGCTAAATCTGGTATTATAAATGATATAAAAGTAGAACAGGGGGAAGTATTAGTAAATATTAATGATTATGTAAAAGAGGGAGATATATTAGTTACGGGAGTAATTAATTATAATGAAGAGATGAAGCGAACAACTTGTGCAAGTGGAGAGATTTATGCGACCACTTGGTATACGGTAGATGTAAAAATTCCTTTTGAGTATAGTGAGTATGAGGAAACCGGCAAAAAGAAGTATAATATAGTTTGGGAAAATGATGGAAATAAAAAGCAAATATTAAGGGAAAGATTTGATTCGTATAATAGTTATCTTAAAAATATTTTAAAAGTATTTGATTTTAATTTATATGTTGAAACAGAAATGGAAACTAAAAAAATAACGAAAACATACACAGAAGTTGAGGCACTAGAAGTAGGTATAAATAAGGCCATAGAAAATGTAAAAATAAAACTTGGTGAAAAAGATGAAATAATTGATAAAAAAGTTTTGAAAAAAGTAGTAAATAATAGTACAATGGATATAGAAGTATTTGTTATAGTTAAAGAATTGATAAGTACACAAGAAGAAATTATAGTAGATACTGAAGAAGGGACTTGATTAACATGTTTTTAAATACTATTAAATCAATATTAAGTGATAACTGGCCAGTATTAGTAATATTTATTATAACAATGATTTTAGTTAGATTCTTTTATTTTAGAAATCATCGGGAAAAACTTAGTTTTTATAAAGAATTTGTGATGATTATTTCTATTTGCTATATTTTCTTATTATTTCAATTATTAACAAAAGTTGAAATGAATAGTGGTAGTGGCTATAACATAATTCCTTTCCAAGAAATTATGCGTTATGAATTCGGTAGTAGATTATTTATCTATAATGTTGTAGGTAACATAGTAGCATTTTTAATATTTGGTTTAATAGTATCAACTTATATCAAACCTAAAACAGCATTAGCTCCTTTTGTTGTGTCTTTGCTTGTTAGTATTACAGTGGAATTTGTGCAACTAAATATTGGTAGAAGTTTTGATGTTGATGATATAATCCTTAATGTCACCGGAGGTTTACTCGGCTATTTACTTTATATAGGTTGTAGTGCTATTTATAAACATCTGCCCGGAGTACTTAAAAATGATGGACTTTATAACATAATTTGTTTAATAATTATCGTATTTATGGTATTATATATATTGAGTGTGATGGGAGTTTTTAGTGTTTTATGAATGATTATAAAATAATTGATGAATATGGGTGCAAAATTGACTATAGTTATTTAAATAAAGTTATTGATAAAACTTTAGAGATGGAACATGTGTTATCTTCTAACTTTTCTATTGTTTTTATTAATGATGAGAAAATGCATGAATTAAATAAAAACTACCGGGGAATTGATAGAACTACAGATGTATTATCATTTGCATTTGAAGATAACAATAAAATCTGTTATAATATAAGGCAGCTTGGAGAAATATATGTATCTATTCCTAAAATGATTAGTCAAGCAAGGGAATATGGACACAGTGAAAAAAGAGAACTCGCATTTTTAGTAGTTCATGGACTTTTACATCTACTCGGATATGATCATACTTTAGGGATAGAAGAAGAAAAAGAAATGTTCGAAAAACAGGAGTTGGTATTAAATGAATTCGAAGAAACAAGAAAAGCATAAAAAGATGAGTTTTAAAAGATTCCTAAATAGTGTCAAATATTCTATTGAAGGATTAAATCATGCATATCGTAATGAACAAAGTTTATGGTTACATGGTGGAGGAGTATTTTTAGCAGTAATTTTGGGAATTGTTTTAAAAATTAACTTTTATGAATGGGCAGTTATAATAGTAGCATTTGTCGTAGTTTTAGCAATTGAACTACTTAATACAGCCATTGAAGCAGTAGTTGATTTAGTAACTAAAGAAATTCATCCTTTAGCTAAAATTGCCAAAGATTGTGGTTCTGCCGCAGCATTTGTAAGTGGTGTTGCATCAGCTGTAATTTGCTTAGTTATCTTCTTGCCTAAAATTATTGAGTTGTTTTAGGGAGGACTCATGAAAAGTGGGTTTGTAAGTATTATAGGTAGACCTAATGTTGGTAAAAGTACTCTTTTAAATGCAATCATTAATCATAAAGTGGCAATTACTAGTAATGTTTCTGGAACAACTAGAAATATTATCCAAGGAATTTATAATGAAGAAGGATATCAAATTGTATTTGTTGATACTCCCGGTATTCATAAACCGCAGAATAGACTTGGTAAAGTACTAAATAAAGAAGCTTTATCGATGACTAAAGATGTCGATTTGCTTTTATTTGTAGTAGATATTGCATCAGGTATTGGTAAAGGTGATATGTTTATTTTAAATATGCTTAAGTCTACTGATGTACCAGTAATTTTAGTAATTAATAAAATTGATGAAGTAAGTGATGAATATTTACTTGGGTCTATAGATAAATATAAAAATATTTATCCATTTGTGGAAATTGTACCAGTATCAGCTTTAAAGTTTGATAATATTAGAAGATTAATTGAAGTAATAAAGAAATATTTACATGATGAAGTACAGTATTTTCCAGAAGATTATTATACTAGTAGTTCTCTTAAATTCATGGTTAGTGAAATTGTCCGTGAAAAGTTACTCATGCTAACCGAAGATGAAGTTCCTCATTCTATTACTTGTTATACAACAAAATTTTCAGAGAAAAAAGATATAATTAATATCAATGTTGATATCATAGTTGATAGAGATTCTCTAAAAAGAATTGTAATTGGTAAAAATGGTAGTATGCTAAAGACTGTTGGAACACTAGCAAGGCGTGATATTCAAGAATTAGTAGGCAAGCAAGTATATTTAGAGTTATTTGTTAAAACTATTAAAAACTGGAAAGAGAAAGAAAAATATTTAATTGAACTTGGTTTTATTGATAATGAATAAAATTAAAAATTTTTACCCAATATATAATTAGGTGATAAATTTGAATAAAAAGGATGCATGGAAAAAATTTGCTAGTAGTGGTAAAATTGAAGATTATTTAGAATATAAAAAAATTAAGAAGGGATAAAAGTGCTTAAGGAAGTAGAAGGCTTTATTTTAACAGAAACTCCTTATGGAGAGAGTAGTAAAATAATAAATGTGTTAACTAAAGAATATGGTATAATAGGAATAATTGCTAAAGGAGCATCATCCTTAAAAAGTAAAAATAGGGTGGCAACTTTAAAACTAACCTATACTAAGTTTAACATTTATTATAAAGAAAATAAACTTTCTACTTTAGTTAGTGCTGATATTATTAATCCTCTAAAAAATATCCGCAGTGATATTTTTTTAATTAGTTATTTAACATACTTAGCAGAACTTACTTATCAAGTTGTTAAACAAAGTAATGCTAAAGATATTTATGATGACTTTATTACATCTATATTAAAAATAGAAGAGGGATTAGATCCTTTAGTAATAACTAATATCCTAGAAATTAAATATTTAGAAAAATTAGGAGTATTATTTAATTTAGATGAATGTGTTATTTGTGGTAGTAAAACGGGTATTGCTACAATTTCTGCTGATGCCGGAGGATTTGTGTGCAAAAACTGTTTAACTAATGAATATTTAGTAAGTCCTAAAGTTATAAAGATGATAAGAATGTATTATTATGTAAATATTAAAAGTATTACAAATATCAAAATTGATGAAGACATCAAGAAAATTATTAATAGTTTTCTTGATATGTACTACGAAAAATATACGGGACTTTTCCTAAATAGTAAAAATTTCTTAAAAAAAATCTTATAAAGTGTTAAAATAGAAGTGGTGGTGTTATGGCAAATTTAACTTTATATTATGGAACTATGGAAACTGGTAAGACAACAAAACTTATTCAAGACCATTATAATTATTCAAAATATTTAATTAACCTTTTGGTTATGAAACCAAAGATTGATACTAAGGGAGGACTTGCTGTAGTAAACCGAACTGGTTCTTCGATTAAAGCAGACATATTAATTCCTAAAACAGCAAGTTTACTATCTAAAAAGTATTTTAATAAATATAAATATGCCCAATTTATTTTAGTTGATGAAGCACAGTTTTTAACCAAAAATCAAATAAATGAACTTTGGTATATTGCTCATAAATTTGATATTTCCGTAATTTGTTATGCTCTTAAAAGCAATTTTAAGGGGGATTTATTTGAAGGTAGCTCACAATTATTTGCTAGAAGTGATGAAAAACATGAACTTACTGTTAATTGTTCTTGTGGTAGACCTGCGATGTTTAATGCAAGACGAGTAAATGGTAAATATTCATCTAGTGGTAAAGAAGTAGTAATTGATGGTTCACAGACGGAAGTTGAATATATTCCT
>CALVKM010000041.1 GCA_944332705.1 uncultured Bacilli bacterium | reverse complement strand
GTTGATACTTCCATAACTAATTTATCATATGATTCATCTTGACCAACACGAGTATCTAATACTTCATATTTAACAAGCTCAATTGGTGAATATGAAGAATCTATTGCGATAATACCAATTTTATTTTCACTAAGTTTTGTTTTATTTTCAGCTGCAGGAACATATCCACGACCATTATTAACAGTCATTTCCATACTTATTTTACCACCTTTAACTAAGTTACAAATAACTAAGTCAGGATTCATAATTTCTACATCAGCATTCTTTTCAATATCAGCTGCAGTAACAGGTCCTTCAGTTGATTTTGTAAGTCTTAAAGTTTTAACTTCTTCAGTATGATTTTTTACAACTAGTTTTTTTAACGCAAGTACAATACTTGTAACATCTTCAACAACACCTTCAATTTTTTGGAATTCATGCATTACTCCATCAATTTTAACAGTAGTAACAGCACTTCCTGGAAGGCTTGATAACATTACTCTTCTTAGAGCATTACCAATAGTTGTACCAAAACCTCTTTCTAGGGGTTCAAGTTCAAATTTTGCAAAGTGATTACTTTCTTGTGCTTCTGTAATTTTGTAGTCTGGTTTTTCAAATTTAATCATAAAATCGTTCCTTTCTTTAATTAATTTCTAGGTCTTTTTGGTGGACGACATCCATTGTGAGGAATAGGTGTTTCATCAACAATACTTGTAATTTCTAATCCTGCTGCTTGAAGTGATCTAATTGCATTTTCTCTTCCTGGTCCAAGGCCTTTAACATAAACATCTACTTTTTTAACTCCAGCTTCAATAGCTGCTGCAGCTGCTGCTTCACTTGTTAAGCCTGCCGCAAACGGAGTTTTCTTCTTTGATCCTTTATAACCAATACGACCAGCAGAAGACCAACTTATTGCATTACCATCTTTATCACAAATAGTAACTATTGTATTGTTATAAGTTGAATGAATATGTGCTTCTGCTTCTGGAATATTTTTCTTAACTTTTCTTTTTCTTCTATTATATGCCATATTACTTACCTACTTTCTTTTTATTAGCTACTACTTTTCCTCTACCTTTACGAGTATGAGCATTTCTGTTAGTTCTTTGACCTCTAACAGGTAGTCCTTTTTTATGTCTAATACCTTGATAACAATTGATTTCCATTTTGTTTTTGATGCTCATTTGAACATCACGACGAAGATCACCTTCAACAGTATATTTATCTACTTCTTTTCTTAATTTTTGAACTTCATCTTCGGTTAGATCTTTAATTTTTTTACTTGCATCAACTCCAGCATCTTCACATATAGTTTTAGCTAAGCTTCTACCTATACCATAGATTGCTGTTAAACCAATACAAGTATGTTTTTCACCTGGTAGTTCAATATTTTTAATTCTTGCCATATAATCCTCCTTTAACCTTGAACTTGTTTATGTTTAGGATTTTCACAAATAACCCTAACTTTTCCTTTTCTTCTGACAATTTTACATTTCTTACATATTTTCTTTACACTTGGTCTAACTTTCATAATTTCACTCCTTATCTATTATTCCATTTTATTATCCCACGTTCTAAATCATAAATTGATACTTCTACTGTAACTTTATCACCTGGTAGAATACGAATCATGTTCATACGCATTTTACCAGAGACGTAGGCTTTTACAGTATGCCCGTTAGGAAGTTCTACTAAGTAATCATTACCTTTTAAAACTTCAATAACTTTACCTTCTAATTCAATTTTATCTTTTTTACCATTTTCTTTTTTTTCCATTTTTTATTCTCCTGTTAATATTTCATATCCGTCTTTTGTAACTAAGACTGTATTTTCATAATGCGCCGCATATGCGCCATCAGCAGTTTTAACTGTCCAATCATCATCAGCAACATATACATGTTTAGTACCTAAATTAAGCATTGGTTCAATACATATTGTCATACCTGCTTTAAGTCTCGTCATATTATGATTATCAAAATTTGGAATATCTGGTTCTTCATGCATGCTTGTACCAATTCCATGTCCTACTAGTTCTTCAACAACTGATAAGCCATGAGAGTGAGCATATTCTTCAACTGCCACAGAGATATCTCTAATACGAGCTCCTTCTTTAACCTGACTTACTCCAGCATAAAAAGCACCTTTGGTATCTTCAACTAATGCTTTAACATTTTCTGGAACATTACCTATAATATATGTTCTTGTTGCATCAGCATGATACCCTTTATATGATAATACCAAATCAACTGATACAATATCACCATCTTTAAGTACTCTTTTACCAGGTATTCCATGTACCACTTCATCATTTACTGATACACAGACACTTTTGGGATATCCTTCAAAACCTAAAGTTCCTGAAACACAATCATTAGCTTTAAGGAAATCTTCAACTATTTTGTTTATTTTATCAGTAGTAATTCCTGGTTTAATACTTTTTTCTATTTCTTTGAAGCAAAGAATATTTTTCTCTCCGGCTTCTCGCATTAACTCAATTTCTCTTGCACTTTTAATACTAATCATTAGCTACCTCTAAGATACTTTCAAATATATCTTGTACATCTTTATTAACATCTATTTTAATTAATTTCTCTTTATCTTCATAATATTTTAATATAGAATCGGTATTATCTAAAAATGTTTTAAATCTTACTTTGAATGATTCAACATTATCATCATCTCTTTTTATTAGAATACTTCCACAATTATCACAAATACCATCTACTTTTGGTTTAAGTTTATCTATATTAACATTATAAGATTTTCCACAATTACAAGTAAGTCTACCTGTAATTCTTTTTATAGCTTCTGATTCATCTAAATCTAGATAAATAACAATATAATCGTCTGTTAAGATTTCATCTAAAGATTTGGCTTGATTAAGAGTCCTAGGAAAACCATCTAAAATAAATGGTTTTCCATCGGTACTTGTAAGTTTATCTTTAACTAGCTTTATAATTAAATCATCACTAACAAGTTCGCCTTTATCTATAATATTTTTTACTTCCTTACCTATTTCGCTACCAGAATTTATAGCTTCTCTTAGCATATCTCCAGTAGAAATATGGTTATATCCAAATTTTTCTTTTAACATATTACTTTGAGTTCCTTTACCAGCAGCTGGTGGAGCAATAAATATTATATTTTTCATTTTAGCCTCTTTCTTTTCACCGCATAGCTACGGCTTACTAAACTACTTTCAATTTGTTTATATGTTTCAATAGCAACTCCAACAACGATTAATATTCCAGTTCCGCCGATTGATACGGTTGATGGAAGATCAAAAATCATAGAGAATACTATTGGTATAGCAGATAACACTACTAGGAATAAACTACCTGTGAATGTTAACTTACCTAAAGTATTACTAATATACTTTGATGTATCTTCTCCTGGTCTAATTCCTGGAATGTATCCACCTCTTTTATTTAGGTTTTTACTCATTTCATCAGGATTCATTTGCATAAATGTATAAAAATATCCAAAGAACATTATTAAGATTATGTATAAAATAAATCCTGTAAATGTATCATAATTTATATAAGTATTAACAAAATTAATAGCTCTTTCATTACCAATAATATTAACTATTGTTGCAGGTATCGTAATAAGTATTTGGGCAAATATTACGGGAATAACACCTGCTGAATTTATTTTTATTGGTAAAAAACTTTGTTGTGCACCATAAGCACTGGTACTTCTATTTGCATATTGAATAGGTATTCGTCTTTCTGCTAGTTGTATCCATATAATACCTACAATTATAAGGATATATGAAATAACAAACAGAATAAAGAAGAAAATACCTAAGCCTAAGCTATATGTATCAGCCGTGATAAATCCGTCGTATGCTCCAGTGAAGACACTTGGCATACTCATGATAATACCTGCCATGATTAGCATTGATTGACCATTACCTAAACCTTTACTAGTAATTTGGTCTCCCATCCATAAACAGAAGGCAGTACCAGCAGTCATAACTAGTGAAGTCTTAAGCATTGTGAATATATCACTACCATTCATAAAGAACACACACATTACATAAGCTTGAATAAATGCTATTATAATACCTAAATATCTAGTAATTTTATTAATCTTTTGTCTACCTACATATCCTTGTTCTTTTAAATCCTTAAAATAAGGAATTATATCCATTTGGAGTAATTGAGTTATGATTGATGCGGTGATATATGGAGATACACCAAGGCCAAAAATCGCAAAATTACGAAGACCTCCACCACTCATAATATTAAATATTTCCAAGAATCCTAATTCATCATATACTCGGGATGCCCAAGGAATAGTGATAGCACTACCTAAACAAAATATTCCTAGACAAAAAATGGTAAAATAAATTCTTTTTCTTAAATCTTTATTAGTTTTACTAAAAAGTTGGGAAAACCCACGAAACATCTAAATCACCTCAGCTTTGCCACCGGAATTTTCAATTTTTGTAACAGCTTTACTAGAGAATCTGTGAGCTTTAACTGTTAACTTTTTAGTAAGTTCACCATTTGCTAAAACTTTTACTCCATTAAGTTGTTTCTTGATAATTTTTCTTTCTTTAAGAATTTCTGGTGTTACAGTATCACCATCATTAAAGTGCTTTTCTAAATCTGCTAGATTAATTACCGCAAATTTAGTTGCAAAATTTTTATTATTAAATCCTCTGATTGGGATTCTTCTATGAAGTGGAGTTTGTCCACCTTGGAACCATGCAGGAATTGATGCACCACTTCTTGATTTTTGACCGTTTTCACCACGAGTAGCAGTTTTACCCATGCCAGATCCTGGTCCACGGCCTACTCTTTTAGAAACTTTAGTTTCTTTACTTTTTGGTAAATTTTCTAATCTCATATTATAATTCCTCAACTTTCTTGCCACGAAGTTCAGCAATATGTTCTGGTGTTCTTTGCATCTTTAATGCATCAAGTGTTGCTTTAGCAACATTTACTTGAGTATTAGATCCAAGTGATTTAGCAACAATATCTTTAACACCAGCTAGTTCCAAAACAGCTCTGGCAGCTCCACCAGCAATGATACCACGACCTTCTTTAGCAGGTTTGATTAATACAACAGATCTACCAACTTTAGCCATCATTTCATGTGGAACAGTTCTGTTATCTTTTAGGGCAACTCTACATACATTTTTATTAGCTGCTTGAATTGCTTTTTTAATTGCTTCAGGTACTTCATTAGCTTTACCGCTACCAATACCAACTAGTCCTTTTCTATTTCCAACAGCAACAGTTGCAGAAAAACGGAAGTGTCTTCCACCTTGGGTAACTTTAGTTACACGAGTTATTGAAATAACTTTTTCTTCAAGTAAATTTTTCTTATTTTCAAATTTATTATCTTTTCTCATGTTACCTCCTAAAATTCTAATCCTGCTTCTCTTGCTGCATCAGCAAGGGCTGAAACTCTACCATGATACTGATATCCACCACGGTCAAACACAACATTTTTAATTTTTAATTTTAAACATTTTTCAGCAATATCTTTTCCTACTGCTTTAGCAGCTTCAATATTACCACCATTTTTAATTTTTAATTCTAAATTTGAAGAACTTGCTAGGGTAGACCCAGTTACATCATCAATAACTTGAGCATAAATTCCTTTATTTGATCTAAATACATTAAGTCTTGGACATTCTTTAGTGCCCGTTATATTCTTACGAACTCTAACATGCCGTCTAACTCTTGCAACATTTCTCGCTTCTTTTTTAATCATTTCCTATACTCCTTCCCTAAGCCGCTTTCTTACCTTCTTTACGACGAACATGTTCATCTTTATAACGAATACCTTTACCTTTATAAGGTTCTGGTTCTCTTATCTTACGAATATTCGCCGCAAATTCAGAAACTTTTTGCTTATCAATTCCATGAATTGTAATTTCAGTATTTGATTCACTAGTAACAGATAAGTCACTAGGAGCAACAAGCACTACTGGGTGAGAATATCCAGCATTAACAGTAATTTTATTACCACTAACATTAAAACGATATCCAACACCAACTGCTTCTAATCCTTTAGAAAAACCTGTGTGTACACCAATAATCATATTATTAATTAATGAATTAGTAGTTCCTTGCATCATATTAGCTTTTTTGCTTTCCTTAACTTGTTTAGTTAAAACAGTATTATCAACTACTTCAACATTAATTAAATTACTAAATGTATAACTTAATTCTCCTTTAGGACCTTTTACAGTAACATTATTTCCATCAACACTAACAGTTACACCTTCAGGGATAGTTAGTTTTCTTTCACCAATTCTACTCATAATTCCTTACCAAATATAGGCAAGTACTTCACCTCCTAATCCCTTAGCTCTAGCTTCCTTATCAGTCATTAAACCTTCAGAAGTTGAAATTATAGCAATACCTAGTCCATTTAGTACATGAGGAAGTTCATCAACTTTAGCATAAACTCTTAAACCAGATTTACTAATTCTCTTAAGTCCAGTAATAACTCTTTCTTTCTTAGGTCCATACTTTAAAGTTAAGGTAAGTTTATCTCCATTACTGTTCTTTTCATAAGTATAGTCTGCAATAAATCCTTCATTTTTAAGTATTTCTGCAATACCAAGAGTCATTTTTGTACCTATAACTTCAACTGTTGCGTATTTCATTTGATTAGCATTACGAATACGAGTTAACATATCTGCTATTTTATCTTGTACAAACATTTTATTCCTCCTTACCAACTAGATTTCTTAACACCAGGTAATTTACCTTCATTTGCAAGTTCTCTAAAACAAATTCTGCAAATACCATATTTTCTTAATACTCCATGAGGTCTTCCACAACGATTACATCTAGTGTAAGCACGAGTACTAAACTTAGGTGTTCTTTTGTTTTTTACTATCATACTTTTCTTTGCCATAAGTCCTCCTTAATTCTTGAAAGGCATTCCAAAGCCTTTAAGTAAACTTTTAGCTTCTTCATTGCTCTTTGCAGTTGTTACGAACACGATATCCATACCACGAACTTTAACAACATCATCATATTCAATTTCTGGGAATATTAATTGTTCTTTGATACCTAAAGTATAATTACCATGGCCATCAAATGAATGAGCAGATACTCCACGGAAATCTCTTACACGAGGAAGGCCAACTTTAACTAACTTTTCAAAGAAATAATACATATTTTCTCCTCTTAAAGTTACTTTTACACCAACAGGTTGACCTTCTCTTATTTTAAATCCAGCGATTGACTTACGAGCTTTTGTAACAACAGGTTTTTGACCAGTAATTTTAGTTAAGTCATTTACTGCTGCTGTTATAAATTTTTCATCTTTACTTCCTTCACCAGCACCAATATTAACAATAATTTTTTCTAATTTTGGTACTTGCATAACTGAAGTGTATCCGAATTCTTTCATTAATTCTGGAACTATTTCTTTAGTATATTTTTCTTTAAAATTACTCATAACTACTTACTCGCTTTCCGAGAAGCTGTTTTAGAAGTTTTTTTAGTTTCCTTCTTTTCTTCTTTAGCTTCTACTTTTTCTTTTTTTTCTTGAGCTTTTTCAGCTTTCTTAATTTCTTTAGCTTCAGCTTCAGTAATTACTTTAACATTAGATACATGAATTGGAGCTTCAATTTCAAAAATTCCACCCTTATCATTTGTAGTTCTAGGTTTACTATGTTTTTTAACAATATTCACACCTTCAACAACTACTTTTCCTTCTTTTTTTAATGTTCTAATTACTTTGCCTTGCTTACCCTTGTCTTCTCCAGTAATTACTAAAACTGTATCATTAACTTTAACTTTCATTTTTGCCTCCTATAATACTTCGCTAGCAAGAGATACGATCTTCATATAATCTTTTTCTCTTAATTCTCTAGCTACTGGACCAAGTACACGAGTTCCAACTGGAGATTTATCATCTTTAATTAAAACACATGCATTGTCATCAAATTTTATATAAGAACCATCATTTCTTCTTACGCCTTGGGCAGTTCTAACAATTACAGCTTTAACAACTTTTCCTTTTTTTATTGGACTATTAGGAATAGCTTTTTTTACAGTTCCAACTACTACATCACCGATATTAGCATATTTAACTTTAGATCCACCCATAACTCTAATTACAAGTATTTCTCTAGCTCCGCTGTTATCAGCAACTTTAAGTCTACTTTCTTGCATTACCATAATAATACCTCCTAAAGGATAACAGCTTTACTTAGAATTTCGACAAGTTCATATCTTTTAGTTTTAGATAATGGTCTAGTCATTCTAATTCTTACTGTATCTCCTACTTTAGCTTCATTTGCTTCATCATGAGCTGCATATTTCTTAGAATATTTAACTTGTTTTTTGTATAAAGGATGTTTTTTAGAAGTTTCAACTAAAACTGTAATGGTTTTATTATTAGAGCTACTTACAACTCTACCAACTAATTCATGTTTTGCTTCAGTCATTATTTATTACCTCCATTTAGTTCTCTTTCTTTCAAGATTGTTTTCATTCTTGCAACATCTCTTCTTAACATTCTAAGTTCAGCTGGTTTTTCTAATGTACCATTTGCTTGTTGCATTCTTTTTGTAAATAATTCTTCTTTTGTTTCAATTATTTTTTTATTTAATTCTTCATCGGATAATTTTCTTAAATCTTCAATTTTCAAGAGAATCACCATCCTTTACATCTTTTTTAACAAATTTTGATTTAACAGATAATTTATGAGAAGCAAGTCTAAGAGCTTCACGAGCAATTTCTTCAGATACTCCACTAACTTCAAACATAATCTTACCATTTTTTACAACTGCTACCCATTCTTCAACATTACCTTTACCTTTACCTTGACGAGTTTCTAAAGGTTTTTTAGTTCTTGGCATATGTGGGAAAATATTGATATATACTTTTCCACCACGCTTCATAAAACGGGTCATTGCAATACGAGCTGCTTCAATTTGTCTAGCTGATATCCAGCCACCTTCAGTTGCTTGTAAACCGTAATCACCAAAATGTAATTCTGTATTACCTTTGGCATGGCCATCATAACTTATTCTATGACTCTTACGATATTTAGTTCTTTTGGGCATCAACATTTTTATCAGCTCCCTTCATTTTTTTTGCAGGAAGAATTTCATCTTTATAAATCCAAACTTTAACACCGATTTTTCCATAAGTTGTATCAGCTTCAGCTGTTGCATAATCTACATCTGCTCTAATTGTATGTAGTGGCACAGTTCCTTCAGTATAACCTTCAGTTCTAGCCATTTCTGCTCCTCCAAGTCTTCCTGATACACTTGTTTTACATCCTTTTGCTCCAGCTTTTAAAACATTTCTGATAGCTCTTTTTTGAGCTGATCTAAATGGAGCTCTAGCAGCAATTTGGTTAGCTATATTCATAGCTACTAATTTAGCATTTAAGTCAGGTTTCTTTTCTTCCACAATGTTGATGTAGATTTCTTCACCAACAAGTTTTTTAAGTTTATTTCTTAATTTTTCTATATCTTCTCCACCGCGACCAATGATTACACCTGGTTTAGCAGTATAAATAGTAACTTCACATCTGTCTTTTCTGCGTTCAATAATTACACTAGCAATAGCAGCATCTTTAAGATTTTTTTCTAAATATTCTCTGATTTTAATATCATTATTTAAATATTTAGCATAGTCTTTCTTAGAATACCACTTAGACTCCCAGTCTTTATTAACACCAAGACGATATCCTATTGGATTTACTTTTTGTCCCATACTATTTTACTCCCTTCGCAGTATCACTTACACAAACTGTAATGTGACTACTTCTTTTATCGTGACGATCTACATTACCACGACTTGCAAACTTAATTCTCTTATAAATAGGTCCTGGATTAATATAGCATTCACTAACTCTTAAATCAGACTCATTTGCCCCATTATTATTTACAGCATTAGCTACAGCAGAATTTAAAACTTTAAGTATTAATCTACTAGCTTTAGTGTTAGTGTTTTCAAGAATTCCTCTTGCAGTTTCAACATCTTTACCTCTAATTAAATCCATAGTCATGCGAGCAAGTCTAGGTTTAATTAAAGCGTTTTTATGAATTGCATATGCTTCCATGTTACCTCCTATTTATTTCCTGCATGGCCACCAAACTTACGAGTTTGTGAAAATTCTCCAAGTTTATGTCCTACCATGTCTTCAGTAATATATACTGGTATAAAATCTTTTCCATTATGAACCGCTATTGTATGACCTACAAAGTCAGGAAAAATAGTAGATCTTCTTGACCAAGTCTTAATAACAGTTTTCTTATTATTTTTATTCATTTCTTGAACCTTCTTCATTAATGATTCATCAACAAATGGTCCTTTTTTCAAACTTCTTGCCATAGTACCCTCCTATTTTTTCTTCCTACTTACAATAAGCTTTTCACTTTTCTTTTT
>CALVKM010000040.1 GCA_944332705.1 uncultured Bacilli bacterium | reverse complement strand
TTAATATCTTTTATATTATCTTCTACATAATTTACATAAAAATTTAGTTGTCCTATATCTGTATGTTTTATTTTTCTGGTTTTAACTTCTACAACTATATATGCATTAAGTTTAACATTAAAGAATAATAAATCTATTTTATAAGTTTTATTATCTATATGCAATTTATATTCATGACCTATAAGGGCAAAACCTGTGCCTAATTCTAGGAATTTATCTTCAAGTAAAGATATGATATATTTGTGAATAGCTTGTTCATCAATTTTATCTAGGCTTTTATCTGCTTTTAAAATTATTGGATCTTTTATCATATCTTTAATTGATAATGAGTTAGTATCACTAATAATCTCAATATGTTCTTTATCAGCATAAGATAATCTATTAAAAGCTTTATTTTTTATTTCTCTTTGTAATTCTCTAGAAGATAAATTATTTAGTATTACTAGATTGATATAGTAGTTTCTTTCGTTTTCGTTTTTTATTTGTAAAATATATCGATAATGAGTCCATGTCAATTTGGGGCTCACTGAGCCCCAAATTGAAAAATTATTATAAAAAGTTCGAAATCTTCTTAAAGATCTGGTATCATAATTCTTACCATATTTTTCACTTAATTTCTTTCCCCATTCACTAATTAAGTTATCTCCATACTTTGCTCTTTTCTCTCCACCTTGGGCTTCAACTATAAGCTTACCAATGTTCCAATAAGTAAATAAAGTATTAGAGTTATCTCTTAGAACAATCGCCTTCTTTCTAGCTTCATTTTATACTATTAATTCTTCAATGTTTTTTTAAATAATTCATTATTTCACCATCCTTTTTTTGTTGTGATTTATCTATGCTAACATAAACATTTATATAATGCAAATGAACAATTTTTAAAATTGAAGCCGGTTTTTGCAAAAAAATGACAAAATTTTTAAAAAAATTAGCAAAAAGAGCTTAAATTTTAAAAATTAGTAAAATTTCATTTTTTTGCAAAAGATTTTATGTTATGATTAAAATAGCTTAGAAAGGAGTATATATGGCACTTAAAAGAGGAATTGTAAAACTAGATGAGTATACTAATGATTGGGAAAAAGAATATTTAAAAGAAGAAAAACTATTAAAATCTCTATTAAAGGACAAAATAATAGAAATACACCATATAGGTAGTACTTCTATTCCAGGATTAAAAGCTAAGCCAATAATAGATATATTAATAGTTTTAAAAAATTTTGATTGTATTGATGATATTACAAATATATTAGAACATTATGATTATGAAAATAGAGGAAAACAAGGTATTGATGATAGATTCTTCTTTGCTAAAGGACCAGATGATGCCAGAACTCATTATATTCATTTTACTGTACCAAATAGTAATACTTATTATAATCAAATATATTTCAAAAAATATTTAATTGAACATCCCGAATATATTCAAAAATACTGTGATTTAAAAGAAAAATTAGCAAAACAATTTGCTAACGACAGACCTAAGTATACTAAAGGAAAAGATGAGTTTATAAAAAGTGTTATTACCAAAGCTCATCAAGAATATGATATGTAAATTTAAAAACACTAAAAAAGTTGCGACACTGTCGCAACTTTTTATAAACAAATTTTAATAATTATCGCTTCTTAAGAATGGTGGAATTTCATATTCATCATCCACTTCTTGTGGTTTTGGTCTTCTCTTTGGAATATCATCTGAGAATAATGCTTCTTCACCAGTTTGTTCATCAAAACCTGTAGCAATAACTGTAACAATAACTTCATCAGTTAAGTTTTCGTTCTTTATTGCCCCAAATATGATGTTAATATCAGAGTTTGCTGCTTCTCTAACAGTTTCAACAGCATCTTCAATTTCAAACAATGTAAGGTTTTTACCACCAGTTACATTGACAATTGCATTTGTTGCCCCTTCAATAGTTGCTTCAAGTAAGCTATTGGCAACTGCTTGACGAGCGGCTTCAATTGCTCTATTTTCCCCAGCATTGCAACCAATACCAATGATTGCTGTACCGCTTTTTTCCATAACGGTCTTAACATCTGCAAAGTCTAGGTTAATAACTCCCGTAACAGCAATAAGGTCAGATATTGATTGTACCCCACGGTGAAGTACATTATCAACTTCTTTAAACGCATCATCAAAGCTAGTAGTTTTATCAATGATATCTCTAAGTTTATCATTAGGAATAATGATTAGTGAGTCAACATGACCTCTTAATTCTTCAAGTCCCACTAAAGCGTTTTCCATTCTTCTTTTACCTTCAAATCTAAATGGTTTAGTAACAATACCTACAGTTAAAGCTCCAAGTTCTTGAGCAATTTCAGCAATTATTGGAGCAGCACCAGTACCAGTACCACCACCAAGGCCACAAGCAACAAATACCATGTCAGCTCCTTGCAGTGCATCTTCAAGTTCATTTTTACTTTCTAGGGCAGCAGCTCTACCAACCTCAGGATTAGCTCCAGCTCCTCTTCCTCCAGTAATGTTTTTACCAATTTGAATTTTATTTTGGCATAGTGAACTATTAAGAACTTGTAAATCGGTATTTACAACATAAAATTCTACGCTTTTTACTCCTTCTTCAATCATGCGGTTTACGGCGTTACATCCACCGCCACCAACACCTACTACTTTGATTTTAGCTATTTGATCCATCTGTAATCCATTCATAAATTAAACTCCTTCTAATTATCAAAAAAGTAACCAAATAATTTTCCTAATATAGAATTATCATTTATATTTACTTTTTTATGTATTCCACTCAAATTTTCTTGTTCTTCGATATTAAATATTGAAAAATCTCTATTTCTTAATCTTAATCTACTATCATAGTATTTGATTAAGCCTACACTAGTTGCATATTTATTGCATCTTGCACCAATTTCCAGAACATTACCTACAGTAGCATCTTTAAAAATATAATTAACCATATCTTTAAATTCTGTAGTTTCTGTAACTCCCCCTGTAATAATTATATAACTAATTTGCTTTTTTGTTAAGAGATTTATTTGTTTTTTTGCTAAATTTAATATTTCTTCTAATCTACTCATAACAATTTCACTAGCACTATACTGATTTATCTTAATTTTATCGCCATTTTTATCTTCAACAATCACTGATTCACTAGCTTGAGCCATATTTTTATCAGCAAGAGCAATATTTTCTTTAATATAGAGTGAATCTTTTCTATTTATCTTATAAACATAACCGAGGTCATAATCGATATTATCTCCACCAATATCAATAATCTCACTTGCAGTAATAATACCTTTATTAAATATCGAAACGGTTGTTTTACTAGCCCCAATATTTATAACTGCCCCAACTTCACTACTATTTTTATTATCTTTAAATTCATAGTAATCACCCAATGCTCCAATGGTAACATCTACAACACTAACCCCAATTTTCTCTAAACACCTAATTATTGGAGTAACATTTTTCTTGGGTACTGTTACTACTACCGCTTTAACCTTTAATTTTTCCGCCTTCATACCAACTGGCAGGTCAGTTACTACTGTATCATTTACCAAAAATTTGGTCGGAAGTATCGTTACTAATTCTTGATTATCCAAAACCTTGTTATAAACGGCAGCTTGCAAGCTTCTAATTAAATCATTGCTAGTTATAACTTTTTCAGGATTAGTAACGGAAGTATAACCTTCACTTAAGAAACAATCAATTCCATTAGAAGGTACACTAACAATTACTTTTTTTATTGGTAAACCTATTTGTTCTTCGCCCTTTTTAAATACATCTTCTAAAGCTTCTATTGCACTTTCAGGATTTACAATAAAACCTTTTTTTATGCCTCTTGCTGGAGTATCAACACACGCTAAAATATTTAGTTTGTTTTTAACTATTTCTCCAACTACAAGTTTTATTGTATGACTCCCAATATCTAAACTAGCAATTATCTTGCGCATAACCCACTCCTATATTTACTATCTAATTATAACTAAAAACTTCAATTATTACAAGTATTTACTTCATAATTATGTATCTATCAACTAAATCAAATATTGCAACAACTACTAAAAATGCTCCCGCAAGTTTAGTAATAGCTACTGCACTACCAAATGGATTAATAACAAGTAAAAGCCCCAAAACTATGGTTAAAAGTCCCATAACTAAAGCTCCACCCCATCTAGTTGTAATCTTTTTCAAATTAAAACTAAACACTGTTTTTAAAATTCCATTAATTACCAAATATAAACCTAGGCAAATAGTAACTAAACTTATAACTGATGAAGGATTAATAATAACAATAATACCTAAGGCACTATATAAAATACCTGATACTAAACTTGAAGTAAATTTATATTCTTTATTTCTAATATATTTAATTATTCCAATAATACCAAATATTAAAAGACAACCACCAACAACAAAGCCAATAATATTATTTAAAGTACCAGGAAGAAGTAATAATACTAAACCAATTAAAGCCAAAATTAAAGTTTTACTTATATCATCATTATTACTAATTTTTACTTCTGCTTGCACATCTATTGTTTTTTCTTCTAAAGTTGCTTCAACTTTTTCTTTTTTCTTTTTCATTTTCATACCTCCATCATAATTATATTATAAGTTGATAAATTTTGCAATTTTGACAAAACATATTTTTATGTAATATAATATACTAGTAAAAACAAAATAATAAATGGAGGTAATATTATTTGTTTAGCGCCAGGCCTTTGGGTGACGAGGTTAACTATTATCGAAATATTCGGCGGATGTAGTTACGGTTAGTATAATCGTTAGATATATTAAAAAAAGCAAAATCAAAATTGTAACAAAAAATATATCACATACATGTTTTTTGTATGGAGGAAATTTTATGTGTGGAATTGTTGGGTATATAGGTACATCTAAAGCTATACCCATAGTTTATAGTGGCCTTGAGTCCCTAGAATATCGCGGATATGATTCCGCAGGCATTGCCTATTTTTTAAATGACGACATAAAAGTTATTAAAGAAAAAGGCAAATTAATTAATTTAAAAGAAAAATTGAATTTTGATACTGATACATTTTTAGCTATCGGCCATACCCGTTGGGCAACCCATGGTGAAGCGAGCATTACTAATGCTCATCCCCATTCTGTTGGTAAATTTACGGTTGTCCATAATGGTATAATTGAAAACTACTCTACTTTAAAAGAAAAGTTAAAAATGCGGGGATATACTTTTAAAAGTGAAACTGATACGGAAGTAATACCAGCCCTGCTTGATTATTATTACAAGGATGAACAAGATATAATAAAAACTATTAACAAAGTATCTAAAAAATTAATTGGATCTTTTGCTTTAGGTATAATTTGTAGTGATGATGCTAATGCAATTTATGCTCTTAAAAATTCATCACCTTTAATTATTGCTAAAAGTAAATCTGGTAACTTTTTAGCATCAGATGTACCAGCAATACTTAAATATACCAATAAATACATATTATTAGATGATACTGATATGGCTAAAATTACTAAAGATAACATAACTATTTATGATACCAATTTAAATATAGTAAATAAAGAAACACTAACCTTTACTGGTTCTAAAAAAACGTCCGAAAAAAATGGTTATGAACACTTTATGTTAAAAGAAATAAATGAACAAGATAAAGTGTTTAAGGATACAATTGGTAGTTATTTTGATGGCACCATAGCCTCATTAGAAAAAAATTTTGGCTTTTTAAAAAATTTCAAAAAGATTAATATAGTTGCTTGTGGTTCTGCATATCACACGGGAGTTATAGCAAAACACATAATTGAAGAATATGCAAATATCCCAGTATATACTGAAGTTGCTAGTGAATATCGTTATCAAAAAAATTTCTATGATAAAGATACTTTAGTAATACTTGTATCGCAATCTGGGGAAACTGCTGATACTCTTGCAGCCTTAAGAAAAGCTAAAAGTGATGGCATTAAAACTTTAGCAATAGTAAATGTCCTAGGAAGTAGTGTTGCCAGAGAATCAGACTTTTGTATATATACTAAAGCAGGCATTGAAGTTTCTGTTGCAACAACCAAAGCCTATTTATCGCAACTAGCAATATTTAGCTTAATAACTATGTATTTAGGATATATTAATAAAACTATTAACAAAGATGAATTAGTTAGTATTTTTAAAGATATCAAAAAAATGCCTAAATTAATTAAAGAAGAAATAAATAATTATCAAGCATATTATGCTATTGCTGATAAAATACATAAAAATAAACAAATATTCTTTATAGGCAGAGGCCTAGATTATGCCAACTCCCTTGAAGGCTCATTAAAACTAAAAGAAATATCTTATATTAATAGTGTTGCCTACCAAGCGGGAGAACTTAAACATGGCACAATTTCTTTAATTGAAGCTAGTACTCCCGTTATTGCAATTGCTACTAATAAAAATTTAGTTGATAAAACTATAAGTAATATTAAAGAGACTAAGGCTCGTGGGGCTTTTGTTATTTATGAAAGTTTTATAGAACCAGCTGATAAATTCTATGATGAATTTATTAAAATACCCGAAGTTCATCCAATACTTGAAAGTATTTTAACAATTATACCACTGCAACTACTAGCTTATAAAGTTGCTAAAAATAATAACTGTGATATTGATAAACCAAGAAATTTAGCAAAATCAGTTACAGTTGAATAAATTATGGAAAATGTTTGACATTAAACATATATTTATTATATAATATATTCGCAAGTTTATTTAGGCAGTGTTGTACTAAATTATAATGTGTTTAAACCGTTTGGAATAAAGTATCTAGGACTGCCCTAGAAAAATTAATTTAAACTCCCTATAATATTGGTACAATCCATAAATACTTTTGCAAAAAATATATTAGAAAGGAGTAGTTATGGCAAGATATACTGGACCAGCTAATAAAAAGTCAAGAAGATTAGGTTTTTCAACACTTGAAAATGGTAAAGATTTAGCTAGAAGACCTTATGCACCAGGGCAACATGGTAAAGACCATCGTCGTAAATTAAGTGAATATGGTATTCAAATGCAAGAAAAACAAAAAGTAAGAATCCTTTATGGCTTAAACGAAAAACAATTTAGAAAGACTTTTGATAAAGCTTCTAAAATGAAAGGTAAAGCTGGGGAAAATTTATTAATCTTACTTGAATCAAGACTTGATAATATGGTTTATCGCCTAGGAATGGCAAGAACAAGAAGAAGTGCTAGACAAATTGTTAATCATGGTCATATTTTAGTAAATGGTAAAAAAGTAGATATCCCTTCATATACTACAAAAGTTGGAGATATCATTTCTGTTAAAGAAAATTCTTTAAACCACCCTGCTATAATTGATGCAATTGAACAAAATACAAGTGTTCCTGCATACCTAGAAATGGATAAGAAAAAATTATCAGGTAAGTATGTAAGAGTTCCTGAAAGAAGCGAACTTAATTCAGAAATCAATGAACAATTAATCGTTGAATTTTACAACAGATAAAAACCAAGAATTAACCTTCTTGGTTTTCTTTTGGTAAAAACGCATTAACTGCTACATTATCATTATTGATATATTTCATAACACTCTCTAAAGTTTCTTTATCTAAATTGCTAACTCGTGCCTTTAAATCAGTAATTATTTTACCATTATTAATTATATCATTTTGAATCTTCATATTAACATTTTCAATATCTTCATAATCTAAAATCATTGTAGCAATAGTAGCATTTTTCTTTCTTGTTAAATCTTTTTTATTAACATTTAAATCATCTAATTTTTCTTTTATTTTATTGATAACTTCTTTAAGATAATTGGTATTAGCATTAATAGTAACTACCATATATTCATCATATTTATCAACATAATAACTTGTACTAGTAATTAAGCCTTTACTAATTAATTCTTCACGAAAATCACTAGTTGCCCCAAAATTGATATTCATAATTAAATTAATTGCCATTTTCAAATCTATTAAATCAATATCTTTAAATTTATTAATAGGAATCTTTAAACTATATTTAATCTGTGGATCGTTTATCCCTACTCTTATTTCTTGATATTCACTTGTTACTTTTTTAGGTTCTGATTCTGTTATAATGGTAGGTTCACTATATTTTTTAAATGTTTTTTTATCCATATTATCATCAATAATTCTAACCATTTCATAAGGATTAATATTACCTGTAATAGTTAAAAACATATTTTTAGGATGATAAAAATTATTATAAACATTTAATATATCATTAATGTTTATTTCTTTTATATCTTCTTTAGTACCAGTAATTACCTCTTTAAAATTACTTTTTTGTAAAACACTTTTTAAGTTATCAAAAAATATTACAGAATAAGGATCATCTTCAGTCATATTAGCTTCTTCAATTATTATACCTTTTTCTTTAGTAATCATTTTTTTAGTGAAATATGGATTATACACATAATCAAGTAATAAATTTAGAACTTTATCTAGATTTTTTGTAGCATAAACGATATAACTGGTATATTCAAATGTTGTAAAAGCATTAGAATCTGCCCCTAATTTATAAAATTCATCATGAGCAACAGTATTTGCGTCCATATTAAATTTAATATGTTCTAAAAAATGGGCTACACCATTGGGTACTTCAAAAATCTTTTTACCAACTTTAAATTTAGTATGAATTGAACCATATTTAACTGATAAAGACATAAATGTTGATGTAACTCTCTCATTTACCCACATATATACTTTTAAACCACTTTTAGTTGTATGTTCATAAATACGCTCATTTAAACCCTCTAAAATTATTTCTTTCATTCGATATTTTCCTTTCCTTTAAGCACATATATGGTATTTAATTTTAACTTTTTAGAAACATTTACCACATCTTCTTTAGTTAATTTGGCTAAACTTTTCTTTCTCTCATCTATTAGTGGCAAATTATCAAATTCATGAAAAACATAATTATTAAGTAAAGATGAATTATTATCACTTGTTAAATCTAAAGCTAAACTAATACTTTTCTTAGCATCTTCCAAATCACTTTCTAAAAATTCTCCAGTTTGCATTTCTTTTAAACATTTTTTAACCAAAGATATGGCTTTTTTAACATTTGTTGTATCAAGAGATATATGAATAGCTATTAACTCATCATATTTTAAATAAAGAGTACTTATGTTATAACATAAACTATTTTCTTCTCTAATTTTTTTATATAGTTTAGAAGTTAAACCACCACTTCCAAAAATATAATTAAATACTTGCATAGTTACATGTCGCTCCATCTCTGGTAATTCGCTAGTATTATAAATCATTACTAAATTCGCTTGTAAGTTTTCACTTACATCTTCTTTAGTAGTTACCTTTTTCTTTTCCTTATTATCTACTCTTAAAACTAATTTATTTGTATTTATATAACGATGTTTAAAATATTTTTGAATTAATGAAACTATGTTATCACAATCAACATCACCAATAATAAATATATCACAAGTATTATCTTTAAATAATTTTTTATAATATTTATACAAACTACTAGGAGTAATATCATCAAGCTCTTCAACTGAACCCATTAATGGGAATGCCGTAACACTCATCGCGTCCATTGCTTCAATAGCTTTTCGCATGCTTGATTTAAAAGGATTTTCATCAATACTTTTTATTTCTCTTTTTAATCTTTCTTTAACAAAATTAAATTCTTTTAAATCAAATTCTTCATTAGTAGCATTAGGGCTTGTAATCATTTCAAAAATAAATTTGATAACATTTTCTAGATAACCATCTTCATCAATAAATTTAGGGTCAATAAAATCCGCCATAAAATTGGAGTTTAGAACATTACCGGTTTTAACAGTAGTACCATAAACTACTAATTTATATAATTCTTCAAGTTTTGTAATAACATCTTTTCTTTTAGGATAATTCTTACTTGATTCCATTAACATATCTACTAAAAAAGCATAATTAACTAATTCTTCTTTAACAATATTTTTACGAAATATTATTTCCATATGTACTGTTTTAAATCTATCAGTTTTAATTGTATGGATATTATAAGAATTACATTTATAAGTTTTATAAACCATGAAATCACCTACTCAAATTTAGTATGTGCCAAATTTAAATAATTATTATACTCTCTTAAGGTGTAATCATCTGTCATGCCGGCGATATAATCAATTACAATTCGGGCATTACTATTACTATTTTTATATTCATCACTCATATTAGCTAAATAAGACTTAATTATATTAGAATCAATATTATTATTTTCTAAATCATTCATATATTTATTAAATAAAGTATTTAACATTAATCTTAATTTATCTTTTTCTTCATCGGTATATGCCTTATAATAAATATTTTCATAATTAAATTTCTTTAATTCTACAATTGATTTAAATACATTATCACTTAATTTAATATAATTTTTACCTATACTATTATTTATTATATCCATTACTATTGTATTTACTATTTCTCTATTACTTGTACCTAAATTTTCTTTAATACTTAAAGGAATATCTGAAAAATCAATTAATCCCATTCTTTTAGCATCTTCAATATCTCTGCCTAAATAAGCAATTAAATCACTAATTCTAACAACAGCCCCTTCAAGTGTCATAGGTCGAAGCTTCTTTATAGCAGCTCTATCTTTATAACATGATTCATATTCCTTCAAAAATTCTTCTTTGCTCTTTTTCTTTACTTCATACATTTGGCTTGCAAATTCCCCATTATGACACATTATCGCATCAAGTGTTTGGAGCGTTATATTAAGTCCCTTACCATAGTTTTCAATATACATAAGAAGTCTCACACTATGGACATTATGATTAAAATATCCCTCATTATTTTCTAGACTTATTTCGTTTAGTATTGCCTCACCCACATGACCAAAAGGAGTATGCCCTAGGTCATGTCCTAAAGCCGCAGCTTCAATCAAGTCTTCATTTAAACCTAGAGCTCTGCCAATAGTTCTAGCAATTTTTGCAACATACTGAATATGAATCATTCTTTTAGTTAAATGATCATTTTCCTTGAATGAAAACACTTGTGTTTTATCAGAATATCTCACAAAAGCGAGTGTATAAATAATTCTGTCTATATCTCTAAAAAAAGGTGTACGAAAATCATCTTTGTTTTCATGTAAATATATAGCATCACTATC
>CALVKM010000039.1 GCA_944332705.1 uncultured Bacilli bacterium | reverse complement strand
GATATTAGCTTAATGCCAAGTGTTTTAACTAAATATGATTTACAAGGCTTAAATAATACAATTAATGTGTTACAAATTAGTGGACTTGATCCAGAAAAAGTTCCATTAATGGCATATTAGAAAGGAGTATTATGACAAGAGAAGAATTTTTGAAAACACTTAAGAGTAACTTTAGTGAAAAAGAAAGAATAGAAGATTTTTTGGTATCTGCAACAGATTTTGATGAAAATAATATGAAGCTGCTTGAAGATAATGACATACATATTACTAAGGCATCACAATTAATAGTTTTACAAATGGATAATGAAGAATTGAATAGAAATATTAAAAGAGCAGAGGAATTAGGTTTTATTGATGCCTATAAACAAAATCCAAGAAATGCTGTTAGGGATGCTAATGTAGTTGCTAGAAGAATTGCGGAAAGTGAAGCTCATAATATACCTTGGAAAAATGAAGAAGGTAAAATTTCTCAACATCTATTTGGTAATCGCTTATATAACTTTGTTTTAGGACAAACAAAAGAAGAAGTAACTGAAGATGTTACTAAAGATAATACTGAAGTTTTAGAACTAGCTTATAGATTATTAGAAGAATTTGCTTTAGATGATAAAAAAGAAGAAGTAAAAACAAAATTAGATGAAATAAAAGATAAGGGACTAAGTACTAAAGAAATGCTTATGGAAGTTATGAAAGCTTATGGAGGTAATTTAGAATTTTTGAGCAGTAAAATTGATGAACTTTTGGAGTATGAAAAAAGTTTAGGAATGGGGAGAGTAGCATGAAGTTTTTAGAAAAATATGGATTTGATAATGAAGAAATACAAGAAGCTTTAGATAACACTCCTAAAAAATTACAAGATAAAATAAATGAGCATTTAGAATTAGTGGAAGAAAATTTAAAGTTTATTCAAAGTTTAGGAATAGATACTTATAAAGAAATATTTATTAATTATCCGGATTTATTCTTAATGGATGCTAGTAACTTTAATAAAAAGTTTTCCCAATATGAAGCTGAAGATTTAATAGAAAGATTAAATGCTAATTTTAAATTAGTAGAATATTTATAAAATCCTAGAAATAGGATTTTTTAATTATGAAAAAATGAGTAGTTATTCACTACTCAAACGATATAAATTTATCTCTGGTTTATTAAATAATCTATAGTAATAATTATTATCAATACCTAGTCCTGATGATACATACATTTTAGTATTATTTACTTCATAATAGTTATCAATATATTTTCTAGCTCCATCTTTTCTTATAATACTTCCGATAAAAGGTAATCTTATTTGACCAAGTAAAGAATGTCCTGCTAGAATTAAGTCAATATCATATTCTGCTAAACTATCTATATTATCGGGATAATGGGTTAAAACAATATTATACATAGTTTCTAAATTATCAGTAGTACTTAAGGCTTTTTCAATATTTGAAGTATCTGTTATACCAGTTATTTTAATTGGTGTAATATCTTCATAAAATATATAGTTTGATTCATTATCTAGTACTATAAAATTAGAATCTGTCATTATTTCTTTATAATTTTCTAAATCATTATCACCAATAACAGCATATTTGTATAATGTACAATCTAAATTTCTTAATTTTTCTTTTATTTGTTCTATTTCTTCATTACCGATATTATAGCTTTCATTTATTAAATCTCCAGTGAAAACTATAATATCAGCATCCATTTCGTTTATTTCATTAACTATTATATCTAAATCATCTATTGTTTTAGTAGAACCTAATAATAAATCACTAAATTGAACTATTTTAAAGCCATCAAATGATTCGCTTAAATTTTCTATTTTTATAGTATGTTCTACTATTTTATAGTTACTAGTACCAATGAATCTTGCATATAAAATAACACTTATAATTAATAAAATAAAAAATATTATAAATTTTTTCATTTTTATCCTTTCTTATAAATAATACCATATTTTTATATTATTGGTCAATTTGCAATTGAAAAAAAGACATATATGTGATAAACTTAATCATAGGTAGGTGTCGAAATGTCTAAGTTTAAATATTTAATTTTAACTCTATTAATATTTGGTTTTGGTATTACTCCAGTAGGAGCAATATGTAATTATGAAGAACAAGCTAGGCTTAATAGAGAAGTTGGTAATGTTACTGTTAGTTATGAGATAGTTACACAACCATATGCAGATCAAAGTGGTTGTTATCCACCAGAAGATTTAGAAGAAGGAATTGAATATCAATGTAAAGGAGAATTTATACAAATTAATATATTAAATATTAATGAAAATATGGTAGTTAATGTTGAAAATGACTATTATGATAGAGAATATAGATATGATTATTCTGACACTGATAATGGAAGTTTGTCTTTTATTCTTACTAATGATGATGGTGTTGAAGTAGCTTATAATGAAAATGTAATTGAGTATACAATAGAAATTTTAGCATCTTCTGAAACAGGATGTGAAGGTAGCGGTTTAAGAACAATATATTTAACGGTACCAAGATATAATGTTTATTCTAATGTTGCGCCTTGCGATGAAATGTCTGATTATTATTTGTGTGAAAAATATGTTACATATCCAGAAGTGACATATGAAGATTTTTCACAAAGTATAGCTAATGAAATTGCTGAACGCGAAGAAGAAGAGGAAGAACCGCTTGCGTGGTATGAAAGATTATGGGAATTTGTGGTTGAACATAAAACGGCATTTATTGTCGGAGGAATAATTATAGTAGTTGCTGGTGGAGGAACAGCAGCATACATAATTATTAGACGTAGGAGAGATATAGTATGAAAAAGAAGTTAATAAGTTTATTTTTAATAACATGTTTATTTAGTTTTGTTGGAGTTGCTAAAGCTAGTGACTTTGACATAGGTAAATCATTTAATATAACGCAAGTTGGAACAGCAGATAACAACAATTTGACATTCGCTGCTGGTTCTCCGGCTAACATATATGAATATAGTGCAACAAGTGAAAGCGGAGAAGTTTATGAAGCGTTTTGTATTGACCCTCATATGTCATTCATGAGGGGGGATTATACCGTACAAACTGGTGAAAGTACAGAATATCTAGCTGGTGTTTCTGCAATAATTTCAAGTGGAGGATCTTATATAGCGAAGGATGTCGCAATAAGAGCTTTTACCTATGGCTTTATGAAACCTATGGGTTTATATAGCGGTACTCATACTAATTTTCAAGCAGATGGTAGTACTGGTAATAAAGCGTCTGCATTTACAAATTTTGGTGTGGATTGGGCTTGTAGTTCAGAAAATTCGAGTTATGCTAGTCAACTTGGATTATCTGGTGGCGATTGTGCATCAAGTTTACGAAGTAGAATGAACTATAGCGGGTATAATTCTTCAATAACACTTTATGATAACAATACTGGCATTTTAAGTGAGGCGCAATCATTATTTAATCAAGCTATGGCTGCTGCTGCAAATGCTAAAAGTGGAAGTTCTACAGATTCTAGTGAAGGTGGTTTTACTTTAAATGCATCACTTGGAGATGTAACAGTAAGTGAATCAACTGTTGAAATTGTAGCAACATTTGATATAGAAAACGCAACTGTAAATGATTATATTAAAAACATAAATTTTCAATTAAATGGTAGTGGATATGAATTAGATACAATAGAATATACAGTAAATAGTGAAACAAATACTTTAGAAAATAATTCCGATACAAATATTATCGAATCTTTAGTATCAAGTTTAGAAAGTGGTGCTACTGCTAGTGGTACTGTAACATTAAAAATAACTTTAACAAAGACATTTACAGATGCTGAAGATTGTGAACCGGCAACTTTTACCATAAGTTATTTATATTCTGGTAGTCAATCTTATAATGTAGTTATTTTAAAAATCAACAATAGCATTCAAGATATGATTATAGGCGCTCCTGATGCTGTTACTGGTGAACCAAGCGAACCATCAGAAAATGATGGACAATTAGAAGGCGAAATTCCTTGTGAAGAAGGAGAAGAAGTTTGTGGTACTTATATAACTACACCAATTTGTAGTGATAATGAGGAAGAATCAACTTCTGATATTGTGGCTCCAGAAGATATTAAAAAATGTATTCTAGATAACGTAGATGATACAACCAAAAATACATATAAATTAGCAAGCACTTATGGTGGTTTACAAGACAACGATTATTGTGATATATTTTGTAAAGAAGACTATAAAGATGTTTTAAATAGTGGAGATTATGCTCATGGTATTATATTACAACCAAAAATTGATGATGTTGTCTGTGGTGGATATTTCCAATTAAAAGCTCATATTGAAGGAGCAAAAGATTGTTATACTGGTGGTGACGGTACTGAAAGCTCTGAAAACGGATTAAAAAGTATCGATAAAGAAAAATATTTAGAAGAGATTCAAAGAATTGAAAATAATATGGTTGATGCTTTAACTAGGTATAATGAGGCTGTTAAAACATTAGAACAATTGGAAGCTGCAGAAAAAACAGAAGAAACATTTACATGCGGTAATCAAACAGTAACTAATGTAACAATTACTACAGAATCTACAGAATATACAGGTTTTACATTTGAATGGAATGAAGAAGATGAATCTGGTTCATTTGAAGAGGAAACTGGTACTACTGAAGCACCAACATTTAGTGATAATCTAACATGTGTATATGACGAAGAAACTGATACTTATTCTGTAGAAGGTGAAGCAGAAGCTGAATCTGATTATCAAGATAAAATTACAGAAATTCAAAATAATAGAGATAGTGCAAAAGCTGATTATGAAAAATCAGTTGAAGAATATAGAGAAAATATAAGTATGTATAATGAATGTTTAACAGGTTGGACTATGACTTACGATTTTGCCCATACATTAAGATATTATTATGATGAAACATATGAAGAAAATGGTCAATATGAAACAACAATACCTTATTATAGCTTAATTGAAGGCAATGCTGATGATACAGTAATGATTCCAGATGAAGAAAATGGGGTTTATGAATATTTAGTAGATGTTGAAGTTTGTAAAGAAACCGCAACCAATGAATATGAATGTGAAGGCGATTCTATATCGTATGATGATTTCGATGAAGATGATGTTGGACAAACAAACATTAAAACAGAAACAGATGTTATAGGTAGCTACGCATATGGCTATGACGATAGATATGCTAACGCTTTTGAAGAAAAGAATTATGTATTATGTAAAATCGATGGTGATGGAGAAGGTACTTGTGATAATGATACAAGAAATATTTCTCAAGCATCATTTGTTAGAAAGTCTATTAAAAAGGCTCAAGATTATATTTCTCCAAGTGTATTTTGGCAATCTAAAGTAAGTGGTAAAATAACCGCTTCAGAGGCCGATGGTACTGAAGAATTAAAAAATAAATTACCTGTATCTTCTAGGTCTGTTCTTGGCGGAACATTTAGGTTGATACTTGAAGATTTAGGAGAATTTTATGATCCTGCAGATCATGGTAGCGAAGATAAATATGGTAGATTAATAGATTACAATGGTGGTAATGAATCTAGAAGTGTAGCTAAGGCTTTAGGTTATGATGCTACAAATGGCTTTGATGGAAATTATGAATGTTATTATGTAAATAATTGTAAACCTGATGATTGTCCAAATTGTGATTTTACAGATACTGGAATACCTAATTGTCCAAATTGTAATTTTTCTCCTACAGATTTGTGTATAAATTGTATATTTAATTTGGATGAATTACAAATTAATGTTAAACCTATTAGTCCAAGCGACGTTATTAATCCGAGTCGTGAATACGGATACAATTGGACAGTTGATACTAATTATGGACGATTAGAATTAATTTCTCAAAAAGCAGAACAAACAATAAATGAAATTACAGAACAAAACGATTTAATTTATAGTAGTACTAAATATAGTGATGAAAATGGTTTGGCGTTTAGCATTAATCTTACTCCTAGTATTATCAGTTATTTAAAAGAATATAATGCGGAACATGAGGGTGATGGTGGTTATGCTAATGATTCATTAACTTGTCAAGGAGCAACTTTTGGTGAAATTAATGTTGAAAATTTATATTGTTATAGTGAAGTAATTAGTGAACTTGTAAATAATGAAAAATACAATTATAACGTTCCAGATCTTAAAACATTTACAGATAAGAGATCTAATGTTAGTGAATATTGGACAACATTCCCTAATTGGGAACAAACAGTTGGTGATGAACTAACTGATGCTGGACAACCATATGTAATCGGTGGACCAGCATGGAAGTAGGTGAAATTAGATGAAAGATTCATATTGGGCATATTGGTTAATATTACTTGGTATATTTATTGTAGTAATAATGATGTTAGTACAAAACTTAACAACTACTAGTACCCAAGATTATTATCTACTTAAAGAAATTAATGAAGCTGCAATGGTAGATGCAATAGATTATTCTTATTATCGTAAATTTGGTGAAATAAGAATTAACAAAGAAAAATTTTATGAATCATTTTTAAGAAGATTTGCTGAAACCACTTCACTTGCTACTGATTATACTGTAAGCTTTTATGGAGTTTATGAAGCTCCACCAAAAGCAAGTGTTGAAATAAAAACTAAGAGTAGAGCATTTACTGTTGTTGGAGATTCAACACAATTTGATATGGTTGAAAGAATAGATTCAATAGTTGAAGGAAATAAATTAGAATAACGGAGGAATAAAATGGGATTTAAAAAATTTGTAATTAATAGAACAACAGTTACTATACTTGGTATTGTTGCAGGAGTTGCAGTTTTAGTAGGATTTTATATTTACCGCGTTAACAATGCGGTAAATCCTACTAGAGTGCCAATTGCAACAAGAGAAATATTACCAACTGAAGAAATAACTGCCGATGATATTGAGATGGTTAGTATAAGTAGTAGTTTCTTAAGTGATGCTAATGTTATAACAAGTACTGAGTCACTTATTGGTAAATATATAGCTACTGGAACTTCTATTCCTGAAGGTGGATTGTTTTATTCTAATCAGATTGTAGAAAAAGAAGATTTACCTAATGCTGTATTTGAAGAAATACCAGATGGCTATACAATTTATCAGTTACCAGTTAATGAAACAACAACTTATGCCAATTCTATTTATCCTGGTGATAGAATTGATTTATGGATTAAATCTTCTGACCCAACAACAGGTAGAGTAATTTTTGGAGAATTTATTTCTAGTATTGAAGTATTAGCAGTTAGAGATTCTGCTGGCCAAAATGTATTTGATGTAACTAGTGGTAGAGAAGCAGATTTTTTACTATTTGCAGTTCCGACAGATTTGTATAGATACTTAAAACTTGCTGAATGGTCAAGTAATATGCAAGTTATTCCAGTTCCAAGAAATCAACAATATACTGAAGATGCTGGAGCAACAGAATATGATAATGAGCAATTAATTAATTTGATATTACAAAATGTTCAAGATATGGGTGGTAATTATAGTGGCGGTTCATCAACAAATGAAGAAGAAACAACACCACCAGAAGAATAAGGAGGAATAATGGCTGGATTAATAAACGGATTTAGAAAAGTATTAACTAATAGAAATACTATTACAATTATAGCAGTTATTGCTGGCGTAATATTGTTATGGTTTTTCTATAATATGACATTAGAAAACGCAATAAATCCGGTGCGTGTTCCTGTAGCATCGAGAAATTTATTAGCAACCGAAATAATTACTGCTGATGATATAGAATATGTTGAGGTTAATAGAGGTTTTTTAAATAGTGCTAATGATGTAATAACTAGTTCTAGTCAATTAATTGGTTATTATATTAACAATGGAACATCAGTTTCAGAAGGCGCAATGTTTTACCGTAATCAGGTTACGACAAGAGAAGTAATTTCACAAACTGACTTTGATAATATTCCAGATGGTTATACTATTTATTGGTTACCAGTTGATATGGAAGATACCTATGCTAATTCAATTTATCCAGGAGATAAAATTGATTTATGGATTTACGGTAATGATCCTAATACGAATAGAAGAATTTATGATGAATTTATAAATAGTATAGATGTATTAGAAGTAAAAGATGGTGATGGTTTAAATGTTTTTGATGATGCCGAAAACAGAAGCCCTGCTAGACTTTCTTTTGCGGTAACTGATGAAATGTTTACTTATTTAAATGTTTTGGATGAAAGAGGATATAACATAGTTCCCGTTCCAAGAAATAAAATGTATACAGTTGCGGGTAAAGAAGTAAGTTATTCAAATGATTTGCTTACAAGTATGGTTAAAAGCATGTATCAACCAACATCATCACATATTAATCAATAATATAAAAGGGGTGAAATCAAGTGAATGATGCAATATTTTCACAATTAGATTTTGGACCTTTAAAAGAGTTTTTAGAACAAGATAATATCACCGATATTTCTTATTCTAACGGTGGTCAAGTATGGCTAAAAACTCTTGATAAAGGTGTATATCGGGTTGAAAGGCCAGAGATAAATAATGCTTTAATGGAAAAGCTTGCTTTTCAATGTTCTAATGTAATGGGTAAAACATTTAATATGGCGCATCCTTTTTTGGATGCTGAATCAGCAGAGTTACGTCTTAACTTTGTACATGATTCAATAGCTACTAATGGTATTGCTTGTTTAATTAGAAAAACCCCTGCCAAAATTCGTTTGAATAAAGAAAAGTTAATAAATGAACAATATTTAACAGAAAACCTTCATGAGTTTTTAATGACTTGTGTTACTGGACATTGTAATATTATTGTAAGTGGAGAAACTGGTAGTGGTAAAACAGAACTTGTTAAGTATTTAGCAAGTCATACAAAAGAAGATGAAAAAATTATAACTATAGAAGATACCCTAGAACTACATTTGGATAAAATATTTCCACATCGGGATATTGTTGCTATGAAAACAAATAATATAGCTTCTTATTCTGATGTTTTGGTTACTTGTATGCGGCAAAATCCAAGATGGATTTTACTATCCGAAGTTCGTTCTGCTGAAGCAGTTACAGCTGTTCGAAATTCAATATCGTCAGGACATAATATCATTTCAACTATCCACTCAGATAGGGCATTTAATATACCAATGCGTTTATATAGTTTGCTTGAAAATAGTCAAGATATTGATCAATTTTTAAAATCGATTCATAGATATGTTCAACTTGGAGTTCATGTAAAAGGATTTATGAGTAAAGAACTTGGTAGATTTCAAAGAGAAATAGTAGAAGTTTGTGAATTTTATGTAGATGATGATAATAATGCTCAAGCAAACGTATTATATAAAAAGAGTTTAGATGGAACATTTTCATTTAATAATCCAACTAAATACTTGCTTAGATATTTAGATTCACAAGGGGTTGAAATGGATCCTCATTATTTTATAAAAGAAGATGGTAATATAAATGAAGATTATGAAAATGCTAGTTATGATATAAATGATCCAAATTCTAATCCTACACCAGTTGAAAGTTTATAAGAAAGGAGTATATAATGCAAACAATTATAGAATTAATTTTACTTCTTGGCATTGCAATATTTGTATTGATTTATCGGAAAAACCCTCAAGAAGGAGTTTATAATTATGTTGCTGGTAATGTAGAACGTGTATATGATAAATATGCTCCTTATTCTTTTAAAATGGTAAGAGAAAAAGCAAAAGAATTAGGACAAGAATATACATCAAGACAATATATTGCACAGGTTGCTTTAATCGGTGGTTTTGCGGCTTTAGTTGGTTACTTTTATTTTTACAGTATCACTTGGGCAGTTGTTTATGCTATTGCTGCTATTGCAGTAATTCCTTATTTAGCATATCTTCGTTGTCAAAGAGTTTATAGTGAATATATTTTTGAACAAATTCAAACATATACCACCAACGTTATTATGGAATTTAATACAACCCAAAGTTTTGTTAAATCTCTTGAAGGTGTAGCAAATTCTGGTATACTTGAAGAACCTGTTGTTAGTGATGTTAAAAAGATGATAGAAATGTCTTACCAAAATGGAACTATTGATGAATCAATTGAATATTTTAACAACAAATATCCATTTTATATGGTTAAGAACATGCACCAATTATTCTTACAAATTACTAAAGAAGGTGCAAGAGATTCTGGAGAAGCTTTAGAAAATATGGCAATGGATATAGATGCATTAGTTGAAGGTGTATATAGAGATCAAATGGATCGTAAGAATTTCCATGGTAGATTTATAAAATTCGGTGTAATGTTATATTTACTTGTTGTTGTAATGCGATTTATGCTTGGTGAAGAAAATTATATGGAACTTATTGAAATATGGTATGTTCAAGTAATTCTTCATGCTATTGTAATATTAAATGCCTTTTTCCTTCTTAGTGGGGAAAAGTATTATAATGAAGATGTAGGGGTGGAATAATGCAAATAGAAATAATTATTATTGCAGTTATAGTGTTTTTTGTAATGACTGTCGGAGGACAAATAAATATCAATCAACTTATTAGTGATAATCAAATGTTTTTCTTAAAATTAAAAGAAAGTGATTATGATTTTTATTTAAGAGCAAGATATGGTAATAATGTTAATACTGATATTATGTTTAATAAAAGAATTAGAAATGCTCTAATTATTATGGTCTTAGGTTTATTTATTTCAATTCAAAACTTAAGTTCTATTATAATATTATTTATATTTGTAGTTGGTTATTTTGTATTTAAAATGCAATATAATGATTTAAAAAAATATTATAATAACCATATGCATGAAATAGATTCAATGCTTCCTCATTATTTAAAAAATATGGAAATTCTTATTCAACACTATACTGTGCCAGTTGCAATTGGTAAGTCAATGAATGATGCTCCAGAGATATTTAAAGATGGCCTTCAAGAAATGATTGATGCTATAAATTCTGGAGATGATACAATTGAACCATATATGCAATTTGCAAGACGTTATCCAGTAAGAGATTCAATGAGAATGATGCGTTTGTTATATCGTTTAAGTTTAGGAAGACAAGAAAGAAAACAAGAACAAATTTTAACATTTTCCAGAACAATATCTAATCTTCAACAAAAAGCAAGAGAAACAAGATATAAAAATAGACTTGAAAAAATGGAAAGCAAGACAATGCAAATGCTTGTATGTACTGGTTTTGGAATGATGATTTTACTTATTTTAGCAGTTGTACAAATGATGGGTATATAGTTTACACAAAATTGGATAAAATTTATTGATATTTTAAATAATCTTTAGTTTTGCAGCAAAAATGAGCAAACCCAGTGTATATCAGGGATTGCTCATTTTTTAAAAGTTGTACTATTT
>CALVKM010000038.1 GCA_944332705.1 uncultured Bacilli bacterium | reverse complement strand
TGATTTTACCATAGAAAAAAAGCTCCATAAAGGGGCTTTTTCCCAATTAGGGCGGTGCACACACAGTACACTTATTTTAAAAAAACGCTACCTAACTATCGACCTGACGAGTTTCCTCCGGTAAAAATATATTACTATAAGTAAGAATTATTGTCAAGTAGCTATTTTTAAGATATAATGATTATAAGAAAGTAGGTAATATGAGTTTATTAAAGTTAGATAATTTATGTAAATTTTATGGTGAAAATGAAACACTAGTTAAAGCGGTAGACACTGTTAATTTCGAAGTAGCAGAAGGAGAATTTATAGCTATACTTGGAGCATCAGGTTCTGGTAAATCAACGCTTCTTCATATGATTGGATGTGTAGATGAACCTACAATTGGTCATGTATATTTAAATGGTGAGGATATTTATGCTCTAAATGATAATAAACAATCAAAACTTCGAAGAGAAAGTATTAGTATAGTTTATCAATTTTATAATTTGATACCTACACTTAATGTAGTTGAAAATATTACTTTACCCCTAGATTTATCTGGAAAAAAAGTTAATCAAGAATATTTAGATGAACTATTAAAATTACTAAGACTTGAAGATAGAAAAAAAAATTTACCAAATGAACTTTCTGGTGGAGAATGCCAAAGAGTTGCTATAGGTAGAGCTCTTATTACAAGACCAAGTATTATTTTAGCAGATGAACCAACAGGGAACTTAGATAGTAAAAATTCTTTAGAAGTTATGAATATATTAAAAAAAGCTAATGAAATTTATAAACAAACTATTATTATGGTTACTCATGATGAAGAGTTTGCTAAATTTGCGGGAAGAATTATTACTATGAAAGATGGTAACATAGTATGAAAATATTAAGTAAATTAACATATGATTATCTAAAACTTAATAAAAAGAAATGTATTACTACTATAATTAGTATAATTTTAATAACTGTATTACTTTTTAGTGTAGGTATTTTTGTATCCACTATTAGAAAAGCTGCACTAGATTCAATTATTTTAGAAGATGGTACTAAGCATGTAGTATTTAGTGACCAAGATTATAGTAATTATAGTATTTTAAATCGTGATAAAAATATTAAAAGTATAGAAGTAACAAGTGTTATTGATGTTATAGATGATTTATCTATTATAAGTATTGATGATACGCTTTGGGATAGTATTAGTATTTTAAAGGGAAGAATACCTAATAATACTAATGAAATAATTATATCTAGTGCTTATGCAAGTACTTATAATTTGGATGTTTCATCTAATATTGGAGAAAAAGAAATTGTTGGTATTTATTCTAATAATACTCTAAATGATAATTTATATTCTGCTTATACTAAAGAAGTTAATTATAATAATCGAGTTGTAAGTTTTTATGTTACATATAAAAATATATTTAATATTTATGATAAAATTGATAATACTGCGGATAATTTAAAACTAAGTTATTCATACGTATTGGGATATAAAAGTTATGCTCATACAAGCATTAATAGTAATTATTTAGCTCTTCTTGGACAATTTGCAAATAATAATATTAAACTTGGTGTTTATGCATTAATATTTTTTGTTCTATTCATTATTAGTTTATTTTGCATTTTAATAGTTCGTAATGCTTTTACAATTAATTTAATTGAAAGAAACAAACAATTTGCTGCTTTAAGAAGCATCGGTGCTAGTAAAGCTCAAATATTTAAAATGGTTATAATTGAAGCTTTTATGTTAAGTATTATAGCTATACCAATTGGAATTATATTAAGTATATTATTTTCCAACTTAATAATTTTAATATTTAATAATATTTTAGAAAATATAATTGAACCATTAAGTATTTATTATTATCCAAGTTTAATTATTGTATCTTTATTATTTATTTTATTTACTATTTTTATATCAGCTTGCATTCCTGCTTTAAAAGCTAGTAAATTAAGTCCTATCACAGGTTTAAAACCAGTATATAATTTAAAGAAAAGTCGTGAGAAATATCCAATAATTGAAAAATTATTTAAAGAAGTGGGTGTTTTAGCTTATAAAAACATTAAAAGAAATAAAAATAAATTTAATTCTAGTATTATATCAATGAGCATTTCAGTAATTTTATTTATTGTCTTTTCATTTTTGATAAATAATGTAGTTATTGTAACAAGTGATGTTTTAGGTGAAGACTTTGATATAACTATTAATATATCTGATGATTTAGTTTTGTATAATGAAATATTGTCTATTCCTGAGACTTTTGAAGCCATTACTTATAAAAGCACATTTTTATATTATGATAATGGAAAGTTTCCGGAAGAAGAAATGCCTTCTTTGTTACTTGTGGGAGTAGATGACAATTATTATAATGAACATTATGATGATGGAATATATGTAATAAATGCTTTAAATGATATAGAAGAATTTGAAATATATGATAATGAATATAATTATGTTTATACAATAAATGAATTTAAAAAATCTAATGATATGCCAGAGTTTATTCATTTTAATAATTTAGTTATGGTAGTAGATTTTGATACCTATAATACTATATTAACTAATTTTAGTTATGATTATATTTGGGCAAGAGAATATAATATTGGAATAAATACTTTAAAACCAGAAGTTTTTGATAAATATATGGAAGATATAATAAAAAAATTCCCAGAATCAAATATTAATTATATTAATTACGCCTACTACGATTATGAAGCTAAACAAATGATATTAGCAATTAAATTTGTATGTTATACCATAATTTTAGCTATTGCAATTCTTAGTATTAGTGCCATGTTTAATTCTCTAAATACTAATATATTAACTAGAGAAAAAGAATTTGCTATATTAAGAAGTTTAGGATTAAGTAAAAAAGACTTAAATAAATTATTAATATATGAAGGAATATTTTTAGGAATTAAAACATTAATTATCAGTTTAATAATATCTATTATTTTAATATTTGGTTTGGATAAATTTATTAAACTTTTAGATATAGATTCTTTAAAACATTTAATTTTTCCAACTAAATATATAATAATTGCAATTATTTTATTAATTGTTATAATATTATTAGTAATTATGTATAGTAAAAATAAAATAAAAAATAAAAATATTGTTGATGCAATAAAAAATGAAAATATATAAGGAGTGATAAATTTGGTAGAAGTTAGAGCATTAGATTATTTGAAGGAATTAGATTTTGATAATATGAAATATTATTATCATATTACAGCTGCAGGTATAGGAGAAAAGATTTGTAGTGAAGGATTACTCATGGCAGATAGGCATTTGTGGAGTACAACTATTGAAATAACTAAAGATATGTTAGATGATATAGAAAAATTTTTATTAGATGAAAGAGGTAATCATTTAAGAGCTGCTGATGAAATGGTAATCTTAGGTTGCAACATTGGAGATGAAAACTATATGGTCCGCGAAAATCAAGAACAAAAATCTTGGAATGAAGAACAAATGGCACCATATATAATTGAAAATGAAAATATTTTAGGATATATTGATTTACAAGATGATACATTACCACTTTATTTAAATGAATTTTATTTAGATTATACAGAACCTATTACTAGATAATATTGATTTTTTTCTATATTTTGGTACAATATATGAGCGGAGGAAGTTTTATTATGGTTAAAATAAATGAAAATTTAAAATATATTGAAAGTGAAAATTCATTTGCAAAAGTTATAAGATTGGCAAATATTTATAAGCAGGAACATCCCGATAAAGATGTAGTATCTTTAGGTATTGGTGATGTAACTTTACCAATTCCTAAAAAAATAGTAGATATTATGCAAAATGCATTGGAAGAATTAGATGATAAAGATACTTTTAAGGGTTATGGAGATTCCTCTGGCTATGAGTTTTTGAAAAGTACTATACTCGATAATGAATATAAAAATATGGGCTTTACAACTAAAGAAATCTATATATCTAATGGAACAAAAACAGATAGTACTAATATTTTAGAATTATTTGATATAAATTCTAAAATATTAATTAGTGATATAATGTATCCAATTTATCATAATGCTGCTCTTTGTTTAAATAGAAAGACTTATGTAATGCCTTTAAAAGAAGAAGATAATTTTGTCCCTCAAGTACCAGAAGAACACTATGATATTATTTATTTATGTAATCCTAATAATCCAATAGGTAATGCATATGATTATGATACATTAACATCATGGGTAAATTATGCCAATCGCGAAAATGCTATAATTATTTATGATAATGTTTATGAAGATTTTATTTCCTATAATTTACCACATTCTATTTATGAAATAAATGGTGCTAAAAATGTTGCTATTGAACTTAAAAGTTTTTCAAAATCTTTAAGCTTTAGTGGTATTCGTTGTTCTTATTATATAATTCCCAAAGAAATTTATGAAGATGTTAATAATATTTGGGCACTTCGTACTATTAATAGATTTAATGGAGTAAATTATATTACTCAAAAGGGTGCAAAAGCTTTTTATGATGCAGATGTTCAAATTGAAGTTAAAAAAAATATCAATTATTATTTAGAAAATGCTCATATTTTAAAAGAAGGTTTTAAAAAATGTGGTTTTAGTATTTGGGGTGGTGAAAATGCTCCATATTTATGGGTTAAAATAAAAGAAAATATGACTTCTTGGGAAATTTTTGATAAGTATTTGCATGAATTAAATATTATTATTACCCCAGGCATTATTTTTGGAGCTTCTGGTGATAAATATTTTCGTATTTCAGCTCTTAACACAAGAGAAAATACAATAAAAGCAATAGAGAGGATAATTAAGTATTATGAAAAAAATAATTAGTATATTAACAATAATTGCTATACTTTTGGGTATTTTACTTGGGCACTTTTTACCTAATGTTGCAAAAGATTTAGCATTTATTGGAACAATCTATTTAAATTTATTAAAATTTCTAGTTGTACCTTTAATATTTGCCAGTTTATCTTATACGATTTATAAAGCTACATTAAAAAAAGAAAAAACATTTTTTAAATCAGTAATATTATTTATTATTATGTTTACAATAACATTTTTAATAACATCTTTTATAGTTTATTTAGTAAATCCAGTAATAGATATTAATCTAAGTGATTTTAAATGGGATAAAGTAGCATCTAATTTGTCAGTTTCAGAAGTTATAACTAATATATTTCCAAGTAATATTATTACACCATTTCAAGAAAATGCTTTATTTACAGTAATTCTTTTAGCTTTAATGTTAGGTTTTTGTGCATCAAAAGTGGAAAATGGCGATTATTTTATGAAGTCCATTAATGGACTTTCTAACATTTTTAAAAAAATGTTAGAATATATATTATATTTAAATCCTATTGGTGTATTATTTTTAATAGCTAGTGCAGTTGCTAGTTACAGTGCTGATATAATATTAATTGGTATTGGATATATTATGCTTGCTTATATATGTTGCATTATTGTTTTGTTTGTTGTAATGATGTTACCAGTTTGGATTTATGCAAAAATTAGTCCAATTACTTATATTAAAAACTCTGCTAAAGTATGGCTTATGACAATTACTAGTTGTTCATCACTAGCCACATTACCTCTAACTTTAAAAACCTGTATTGATGATTTTAAATTACCAAAAGAAAAAACCGAAATCATAGTTTCTTTAGGTTGTACAATAAATATGTGTGGTGGAGCCGTATCATTTGCTATTTTAGGTTTATTTTGTAGTAGAATGTTTGGAGTTGATATTAATATTATCACTTATATTTTAATGTTACTTATTGCAATACTCATCAATATGGCTGCACCAGGTATCCCTAATGGTGGTGTTGTAATTGGGGCAACATACTTATCAATTTTTAATATTCCTCTTGATTTTATTGGTTTTTATAGTGGTATATATAAAATGCTTGATATGTCTTATACAACTCTAAATGTTACCGGAGATATTACAACAAGTATCTTACTTACAAAAGGAGATGTGAAAAATGAATGAAGTTGTAAAAAAACTTACAGAACTAAAAAAAACTATAGCTACAATGGAATCTTGTAGTGGTGGAGCTATTGTTAATGCAATAACTAATATTCCAGGTTCTAGTGAAGTATTAAAATTTAGTGCTGTAACTTATGCTAACGAATATAAAATTAAAATGGGAGTAGATGAAAAGTTAATTCAAAAGTATAGTGTTTATAGTATAAAAGTGGCTAAAGATATGAGTTTAAAAATTTCCAAGTTTGCAGATTCTAATTATGGTATTGGAATAACTGGGAAAATAAACAAGCCAGATCCATATAATAAAAATGGTAAAGATAATGAAATATTTATAAGTATATATGATAATGATAATGCTAAATATATTACTTTTAAATTAATAGCAATGAGTGCTGATAGAGAAAAAAATAAAGAATATATTGTAGAAGAAATTGCAAAAAAAATACTAGCTATTTTGGGATAGCTAGTAATACAGTTTCTGTAGGATAATATTTATTACCAAAATATCTTAAATAAAATTTATAATTGGGATTAATATTATAAATAAATTTAGGAATATCTATGATATCTTCATGTTTATGATATACTGAAATTAATAATTTCGGTGTATCATTTTTTATGTGATTTATACATCCTTTTAATGCTTTAAGCTCTGATCCTTCAATATCCATTTTAATCATTGTTACTTTTTCTAAAATATCTTCATCTATTGTAATACCTTGAATAGGTATTTCTCCGGTATTATCTACTTTATTAGCAGAATCACTTACTAAATTGTTTTTGATATAAAGTATTTCTGATTTATCTGTTGCGGCATTATTTCTAATATAAATATTTGGATAAACACTTAAATTTTGTTTTATTTGTTCTATACTACTTGGTGTTATTTCATATGCATATATACTTTTATATTCCTGGTAGGTATTAATATAATCAAGGATTGTATCTCCAGTATAAGCTCCAATATCCACAAATACCTCCGAATGATCACATTTAACTAAATCTAAATCAAAATATTGATGATAATTCTTTTCAATTGCCATATCTAATGTATCAAATAAAGAATTATACCAATAATTAAGAATACCAAATAAAACTATTTTTGAACGATAATCTCCAAGATTATCATATAGCCACATTAAATCAAATGTATGACTCTTTAAAATGCTACTTCTTCTTTCTAGTTCTTCAAATTCACCACTCACTAAATTTAATTTTCCCCAGTAACCAAATTGCGCTAAAAATATTTCTATTGATGCAATGGTACTAGAATTAAGTTTTTTATAATTATCCTTAATATGATTAAAAATTTCTTCTTTACTTTTATTGTTAATTTCCCAAATTAAATTATTAAATTCTGTATCTATTTTTTTCATAATAAAATGTATGAAATATTTTGACAGATATGCAAAAATAGTGTATAGTATTGAAGAAAAAAGGAGTATTATGGAAAAAGTTGCTAGTGCATTATTAAAAAAAGTTGCTACTTACAATATTTCTGCTGTGGAAATTGTTAAAAAAGCTTATCTGTATGCTTATGAAAAACACAAAAATCAATTTAGAGAAAGTGGAGAAGCTTATATAACTCATCCTCTAGCTGTAGCAAATATCCTTGCAGACTTGCATGCTGATACTGCAACTATATGTGCAGGTCTTTTACATGATACTTTGGAAGATACTAAAACAAGTGAAGAAGAATTATTAAATACTTTTGGGCCCGAAATTACTAGTTTAGTTAAAGGTGTAACCAATATTACTAATATGGATTTTTATGATAAAACAACACTTAATCAAGTAAATCTACGAAAATTATTATTAAGTATGAATAAAGATGTTAGAATCATTATCATTAAATTAGCAGATAGAATCCATAACATGCGAACTTTAGAATATAAAAAAGATTTAAGAAAGCAACAATTAAAATCACAGGAAACCATAAAAATTTTTGCCCCGATTGCTGAACATTTAGGGTTATATCAAACAAAATTAGAATTAGAAGACTTAAGTTTTATGTTTTTAGCTCCAGAAGATTATAAACAAATTAAAGAATCTCATGCCAAAATTGAACAAGAATTTAGGATTTATCAAGAAGAAGTAGAAGAAAAAATAAGTAAAGTTTTACAAGATAATTATATATTTTCTACAATTAAATTTCGAATAAAAAATAAATATGGCGTTTATAAAAATATAATGAATGGTGAAACACTGGAAAATATTCATGATTTTTTAATATTTACGATAATACTTGATAATGTTGATAATTGTTATTTAGCTTTAAAATATATTCATGAGTTATATAAACCAAATTCTAGGTATTTTAAGGATTATATTGCTCAACCTAAACAAAATCATTATGAATCACTTCATACAACGGTTTTTGGCCCTGAAGATAAATTAATGCAAATGCAAATTAGAACTCCAGAAATGGAACAAATGGCTAAATATGGGATAACTTATTATTGGCATCAATTAGATAACGCTAAAGATATAATGCAAGAAGCCTTCAATAAACAATATCCTTTAATGCAATCGATTATTTTAGCTAATAGAAATGCTAGATCTTATGCAGATTTTATTCAAATTGTTGAATCCGATGTTCTTGGAGAAAAAATTCCGATTTATAATAATAAGGGTGAGTTAATTGAAATAACAAATGGAGCAACACCAATAGATTATGCGTATTTAAATTATTCTAATGTTGCTAATCATTTAGCGGCAGTTATAGTAAATGGAGTTGCAGTTAATTTTGATTACACAATACAGCCATATGATAAAATAAGAATAATTACCGATATTAATGCTTTAGGTCCTGATGAATCATGGCTAGAAATTGCTAAAACTGCTACTGCTAAACAAAAAATAAAGGAATATTTAAGGAGAAATACTCAACGTTTGACTAGATCTCCTTGGTAAATATTCCTTTTTTTCATTTCTTTATCAATATCATTTAAGACAACAAATTTCTTTATTAACCAATCTGGTGCTATTAATTCTTCTTTTATTGGGTCTCCTGTAATTCGCTCAATTACTATATCTTCATCAAGTAGTCTGAGTTCATCACAAACTATGTCAATATATTCATCTTTAGTTAAAACATGAAAATGGTTAGATTTATAAATATCTGCAAGTTTTGTATTTTTACTTATATATAACATATGAATTTTTATGCCATCAATTTTTAAATCTTGTAAAAACTTAACAGTATTTAACATATCTTCTTTAGTTTCTCCTGGAAGCCCATTAATTATATGAGCAACAGTAAATATACCTCTTCCTTTTAACTTTTCTATAGTCTCTTTAAAACATTCGGCAGTATGTCCTCGGTTGATAAATTTTAGAGTTTCATCATTACTACTTTGAAGTCCTAACTCAACCGTTAAAAATGTTTTTTTGTTTAAGTCATTCAAATAATCTAACCATTCATCACTTAAAGAATCAGGTCTGGTTGCAATAGATATTCCCACAACTTTGTTCATAACTAATAACTTATCAACAATACTTTTAATATCTGATACACTCCTATAAGTGTTAGTTCCAGATTGAAAATAAGCAATATATAAAGAATTGGGCCATTTATGCTCTAAAATTTTTTTATTTTGATTAAATTGTTCAATATAATCTAAATTACTATTCGTAATATTATCCTTACTTCTGTTGGCGCAATAAATACAACCACCAGTAGCCATATTAGGACAAGTACTATTAATATCAATTGGTACTTTAAATACTTTGCTATTAAATTTTTTCCTTAAAAAATAATTTAATGTGTAATATCTTTTATTATCTAATGTATTTTTAAACATTCTAATTACCTCAGAAAGTATTTTATCAAAAACTTGAAATTATGTCACTAATTATTGTAATTTATCATAAAATTTAGTACAATTAAATTGTTGCTGGAATAGCTCAAGTAGGTAGAGCAATGCCCTCGTAACGCATAGGTTGTAGGTTCAAGTCCTATTTCCAGCACCATTTTATATTATTAGTTAAATACATTATCACATGATATAAAATAAAATTTTTTGTTTTATTTAAGTATAATGGTAACAACTCAATGATAATTTTCTAAAGGTCACGAATTCGTGACCTTTGAAATTGGAGTCTAAATTAATTTTTATATTACTAATTGAGTTTTAATAATTATTTTATTAATTTAAAGGGGGTGAATTCGATACCTTTGAGAAATTTTATGCCAAGAATTAATTTGCTTTAATGCAATATTTAAATTTTTAAATAAAAATAAACTAATTTTCAATAAAACTTGGAACTGAAAAAATATAACCACAATAAAACTTGGAGTTCTATTTTTTACTTTATCCTATATAATCGATGGAGAATTTTTCTTATTTTTTGTTAAAACTTTTAGAAACTTAATTTAGTTGGCACATTAAATGAAGATTGTCTAATTCGTTTAAAAATTCTGAGTTAGACAATTTTTCTATTTTTTTAATAGAATCATCCGTATAATAAGCAGATATATTATTATACTTTTCTAAATTATCAAAAGTTAATATTGATGCAAAAGGTATCCTGCCTTCAGTTAAGTAAGTAGCAAAAGATTCGCCATATTCCCAGTTGCTTCTTCTTTTATTTTGAAGATATACTGTGTTATGAAAAATGATATAATGATTATCATTGATGGTTTTAGTAGTATAATACATATTAAATACACTAATTCCTTTGTTTTGAAATACTAGTTCATTATTTTGAATGTTGCATTCCATTACTCTCGCATCATATTTTACATCAAGTTCTATATTATCATATAAAATATATAATCCTAAACCTATAATAAAACCTACTAATACTGTAGTAAAAAATATAATTAAGTATTTCTTGTATGTTTTATTATTTTTAGAAGATAAATTAATAATATTTTCTTCTAATTTTTCTTGATAATTATCTTGATTTAATTTTTCTCCACTCATTAGTTCATTAATGGAAATATCTAAAATATCACAGATTGGTTTAAATAAACTTAAATCTGGCATATTTCTACCATTTTCCCAGTTACTTACCGATTTTTCAGTAATCCCTAGTTTTTCTGCTAACTCTACTTGTGTCATCTTTTTTTGTTTACGACATTCAGCAATAAATTTGCCAATATTTTCTTGATCCATTCTTCATCACCTAGCAATATTATATAATAAATTATAAATAATAACAGGAAATGTAACTAGAGTTTATTTAAATGGAGTGGTAAATTATTAATAGTGATAATTATTATTACGATGCTGTTAGAAAAAATATTAAGAAATATAGAAAGTTAGCTAATTTAACTCAACAGGAGTTAGCAGATAAAAGTGGTATAACTATGAATTATTTGGCGAAAATTGAAAGTAAAAAAATGCAAAGGGGTTTTTCTGTTGCTGTTATTGGAAGAATTGCTGAT
>CALVKM010000037.1 GCA_944332705.1 uncultured Bacilli bacterium | reverse complement strand
TTTAAGGTATAATTAATATAGTACGGAGATGATAAACATGAAAAAAATAGTTGATGGAAATGCTGCATGTAGTAAAGTAGCTTATTATTTTAGTGAAGTATGTAGTATTTATCCTATAACGCCATCAAGTCCTATGGCAGCAAATATTGATACATTAACAGGGACAAATTTACTTAATATATTTAATGATAAACCGAAAGTTTTAGAAATGGAATCGGAAGCAGGAGCAGCTGGAGCTATGCATGGAGCACTACTTTCAGGTAGCTTAGCTTCAACATTTACAGCTTCTCAAGGTTTACTTCTAATGATTCCAAATATGTATAAAATGGCTGGGGAAATGCTTCCGGGAGTAATACATGTTGCATCGCGTTCTCTTGCAACTCATGCCTTATCAATTTTTGGAGATCATCAAGATATTTATGCAACGAGAGCAACGGGTTTTTGTATGCTAGCATCATCTAGTGTAAATGATGCTCAGAATCTCGCAGCAGTAGCTCACCTTTCAGCAATTAAAGGAAGTCTACCTTTCTTACATTTCTTTGATGGCTTTAGAACTAGTCATGAACTAAATACAGTTGAAGAAATTCCTGAAGAAAAGCTCCTTTCTTTAGTTGATTATGATAAAATAAATGAATTTAAAGATAGATGTTTAAATGTCGGTAAGAAGTATCAATATGGTATGAGTGAAACAGAAGATATTTATTTTCAAACAATGGAAGCTAGAAATAAATATTATGATGCTATGCCTGATATAGTAAATGATTATATGACTAAAATTAATGAAATAATGCATACCGATTATAAACCATTTAATTATTATGGTAGTGAGAATGCTAAAAATATAATTGTTGCAATGGGTAGTGTAACATCAACTATTAAAGAAGTAGTTAAAAAACTTGGAGATGTTGGTTTAATTGAAGTTCATTTATATCGTCCTTTTAGTGCTAAATATTTTAGGGAAGTACTTCCTAAAGGTGTCAAGAGGATTGCAGTGCTTGATCGGACTAAAGAAAGTGGTTCTGTTGGTGAACCTCTATACCTAGATGTTTGTAGTGTATTAAAGAATGAAGATATAGAAATTTATGGTGGAAGATATGGTTTATCAAGTAAAAACACAACTCCAAGTGATATTTGTGGGGTATTTAAAATGCTTGCAGAAAATCCTCATCATAACTTTACAATTGGTATAACTGATGATGTCACTAATTTAAGTATCAAACCATGTCCAATAACTATTGATAGTGATTTTAAAGAAATTCAAATTTATGGTTTTGGTTCAGATGGTATGGTTAGTGCTAGTAAAGATATTTTAAAAATAGTTCATGAATCACTTGATAAATATGTTCAAGGATATTTTCAGTATGATTCTAAGAAAAGTGGAGGAGTTACAGTATCTAATTTAAGATATGGCGATACCCCAATTGATGAACCATATTATGTAACTCATCCAGAAATAACAGTTGTTACCAAAGATGTTTACTTTAAAATGTTTGATATGATAAGTAATCTAAAAAATGGTGGAATATTACTTATTAATACTATTAAAAATAAAGATGAATTATTAAAATTATTACCAAATAAAGTAAAGAATGCAATAAATAGTAAAAATATAAAAGTATATTTTATTAATGCTGAAGATATAGCTATGAAAAATCATATTCCTGGTAAGATCAGTAAAATCATTGAACTTTTAATATTAAAATTATTAGATGTTGAAAATGCTTTTGATTATATAAAAACTAGTGTGGAAAAAGCTTTTGCATCAAAAGGTGAAGATGTAGTTAATAATAATATTAATGCCATGATTGATGCCGAAAATAAATTAGAAAGTCTAGAAGTAGATGGAGATTTTACAACTGGTATTGAAATAGTTGATGATAATTTAATTGATTTAATTAATAGAAGACTTGGTGATACTCTTCCGGTGAGTAGTCTTGCTTCTTATGAAAATGGAAGATTTCCTGGTGGTTCAACTAAAGATGAAAAAAGAAATATATCTAATATTATTCCTGTTTGGCATAAAGAAAATTGTATACAGTGCGGAATGTGTGCTTTATCTTGTCCTCATGCTGTCATTCGTAGTATTGCAACTCTTGATGAAGCAAAAGGGATTCCATTTATGGGACAAGATGGCTTATATTATGAAATATTGATAAGTGAAGAAGATTGTACAGGATGTGGGGTATGTGCCAATGTTTGTCCTGGTAAAATGGGTAATAAAGCTTTAGTAATGGAAGAAAAGACTGAAAAAGAAAAATTGAATTTTGAAGATTTCTATTCATTTAAAAATCCATTAAATAAATTTACAGTTAAAGGCTCGCAACTTGAAAGGCCATTATTTGAATTTAGTGGTGCTTGTGCTGGTTGTGGTGAAACCCCTTATATTAAGTTATTAACTCAACTATTCGGAGAAAAATTAGTTATTGCCAATGCTACAGGTTGTTCAAGTATTTATGGTGGTTCAACTCCATCAACCCCATATAGTATTCCATGGGCTAATTCCTTATTTGAAGATAATGCTGAATTTGCTTTAGGTATTTATACTTCTTACAAACAAAAAAGAGATCGAATTGCTCACATTATGGAAGAAGCAATAGATTCTGTAGAAAAGGGAGAACAGGAATTATTTAAGGATTGGTTAGAAAATAGAGAAGATTTTGAAAAAACTTTAGAAATAAAAGAAAAATTAAAGAATAAAACTATTCCAAAGGAATTAGTTGATTTACTTGATTACATTCCTGCTCGCAGTGTTTGGGCAATTGGTGGTGATGGCTGGGCTTATGATATTGGTTATGGAGGACTAGATCATGTTTTTCATTCTAATGAAAATATTAAAGTTTTGGTTTTAGATACCGAAGTATATTCTAATACTGGTGGTCAAGCAAGTAAAGCAACAAAACTTGGAGCTATCGCTGAATTTGCTAATATGGGTAAGAGAACTAACAAAAAAGATTTATTTAAAATTGCCACATGTATCCCAAATTGTTATGTAGCAAGTATCTCACTTGGTGCTAATATGCAACAAGCAATTAATGCCTTTAAGGAAGCCGAAGAACATCAGGGACCTGCAATAATTATTGCGTACTCTCCATGTATTGAACAAGGTATTAAAACAGGAATGGGTACAAGTATATTAGAGGAAAAATTAAGTGTTGAATGCGGTTATAATATTTTAATGCGGTATGATAATGGTTTAAAAATTGATTCCGCTAAACCAAATTTTGATAAATATGAAGAATTTTTAGATAATGAAGTTAGATTTAATGCTCTAAAGCTAAAAAATCCAGAGTTAGCCAAAGAAATATTAACAGAACAAAAAGAAAATGCTATAAAAAGATATGAAGATTATCAAAAAATGTTAAATAAGGAGTAAGAGTTAATGAAGAAGTTTATATGTTTAGTTGTTTTAATACTTTTAACTAGTGGTTGTGCAGTAAAGGAAGAGTATAGTTTAGGTATTAATAAAGATAAATCAGTAGATGTAAATTTCATTTTAGGTTTTGATAATGAATTGTTAGATTATATGTTATCAGAAGATAGTGAAAATCCTCAAACATTTACAGATGAAGAGCGATTATCTCTTTTAGAAGAAGCTGTAGATGAGATGAATAATGAAAATAGCGAAGAAAATGTTGTAGGAAGTGGTTATACTGCATATTTATATAATGAAGATGAATTTAAAGGCTTTAGATTTGTTGGACATGTAGATAACATTGATTCTTTAGTTGCAGCAGAAGTAAATATAAGTTGGAGTGACTTAACTGAAACAAATTTAAACGAACTTAAATTATTTACTCAAAATGATGAAATATATAATTTAAGATTAAAACTTAACGAAGACGATAGTGATTCCGAAATATCTACAGATATGGGAGATTTCACTGGTGGTACTTTGGATTTAAAACTAGTTATAACTTTGCCTAATGAAGCCGAAAGCCATAATGCTACAAGTGTCTCTGAAGAAACTCATACTTATACTTGGGATCTTACTACTTTTGATGAAAACAATATTGTATTAAGTTTTAAAATAAATACTATACCATGGGATTACATCTTAATTGGTGGAGGCATATTTATTGCTTTGGTTTTCTTGTTTTTAGCATCAAGTTTAATCAAGAAAAAAGGAAAAATTAATGTTAAACATATGCCTAAAAGTGTGGGTGGTACTAGTAATGTTGTTGATGTACCAAATAATAATGTTGATAACTTGGAAGTTATTAACAATCAAAATATAAATAATAATGTTGATAACTTAAATGTTACTAACAATCAAACTAATAATGCTAATGTTGAAAGTTTAGAGACTTTAAATATTGATAAAAAACTAGTTGATTCTCTAAATACTCCAGTTGGTAATACTGAAGATGTTGAGAGTTTAGCAATGGTTGAGACATTTAAAGAAACTAAATCTCCAGTTGATAAAGAAAATCCTAATCCACCACAATTTAGTTTTGATAATCCTAATAATAATGCTGCGGCAGATTATACTCACGGTAATAAAACTGATAATGAAAATAACAACTCAAAATGAGTTGTTATTTTTTAAGTCAAAAAATACGAAGCACTCATTCGAGTGCTTCAAAAGAATAAAAAGGGGTTGACTAGTGTGATACTAGCACCAATTCGCCTTTAAGTGAATTGGTGATTAATATCCTAACCGATTTTTGTAAGTTTGTCAACACTTTTTTGATAATTTTGTTATAATATTTTTAGGAGCACATTATGGATTTGAATTTAATTAAAAATATTGGACCGAAAACTGAGAATTTACTTAATAAATTAAATATTTATACTGTAGAAGATTTACTAACCTTTTATCCCTATAGATATAATATTATTAAGTTAAAAAATATTGATGAAATAACTGATGGCGAAGTATGTTTTATCCCCGCCACTATTTTGAGTGCTTGTAAAGTCTTCTATATCAGAAGAAATTTTAATAAATTAGATTTTATTGCATCAAGTAATAATATAAACTTTAAAGTAACAATATTTAATAGAGCCTTTTTAAAAAACAATTTAACTATTAATAAAGAAGTAGTATTAATTGGTAAATATAATAAATTAAAAAATACTTTTGTAGCAAGTGATATAAAATTTAGTGTTGAAGATAATAAAATAGAAGTTAAATATCACTTAACTGAAGGAATTAAAAATAATACTTTAGAAAAAATAATTGATGAAGCTTTAAAACTTGATTATGATATACCAGATTATGTTCCAGAAATGTTTAATATTCATTATAAATTATTATCTAAGAGCGATGCTATAAGATTAATTCATCAACCTAAGAGTGTTGAAGATATCAAAAAAAGTGAATTAAAATTAATTTATGAAGAATTATTTTTATATATGTTTAAAATAAATTATTTAAGTACTATAAATAAAGAGGCACTTGGCACTCCGAAATATTTTAGAGAAGAGGCATTAAATGAATTTTTAAATAATTTAAGTTTTAAATTAACTACAGATCAAGAAACAACAATAAGTGATATTTTAAATGATTTAAAAAGCAATCGAAGAATGAATCGTTTAGTTTTAGGGGATGTTGGTAGTGGTAAAACAATTGTAGCTATAACAGCTATTTATGCGTGTTTTTTAAGTGGATATCAAAGTGCTTTTATGGCTCCGACAGAAATACTTGCTAAACAACATTATGAACAAGTGAAAAATTATTTTAGTGATTATGATATAAAAGTAGAATTACTAACTGGCAGTTTAACTAAAAAGCAAAAAGAAAAAATATATGAAAGATTAGAACAGGGAGAAATTGATTTAATCATTGGAACTCATGCTTTATTAAATGCGGGAGCAGAGTTTAAAAACTTAGGATTAGTTATAACTGATGAACAACATCGCTTTGGGGTAAATCAAAGAAATACCCTGCAAAACAAAGGCTCTAAAAAAGATGCTGATGTTTTGTATTTGTCAGCAACACCAATTCCTAGAACTTATGCTTTAACTATTTATGGTGATCTAGATTTATCCCAAATTAAAACTAAACCAAATTTAAGAAAAGAAATTATAACTAAGGTAGTGCTTGAAAAAAATATTAGAGAAGTATTGCTTAAAATGTATGAAGAATTAAAATTGGGACATCAAATATTTGTAGTATCCCCTTTAATTGAACAAAATGATGAAATTAATTTGAACAGTGTTTATGAATTAAAAGAAAAACTTAGTAAAGCTTTTAATAGTGATGTAATAAAAATAGAAATACTTCATGGTAAGTTAAAACAAAAAGAAAAAGATGAACTGATGTTAAAATTTCAAAAGGGAGAAATAAAAATTCTTATTTCAACTACAGTTATTGAAGTAGGTATTGATATTCCTAATGCATCAATGATGGTTATTTTTAATGCTGAGAGATTTGGCCTTGCAACTCTTCATCAACTTCGGGGCCGTGTTGGTAGAAGTGATATTCAAAGTTTTTGTTATTTAGTTACTAATGTAAGTGATAATGCTAGGCTAAAAGTAATGGAAGAAAGTAATGATGGCTTTTATATAAGTGAAAAAGACTTTGAACAACGTGGTCATGGCGATTTATTTGGAGTTAAACAAAGTGGCGAAGAAACACTTAAAATTGCTGATTTCAAAAGAGACTATAAAATTTTATTGCAAGCAAAAAAAGATTCGGAAATTTACTTAAAAAAGTCCCTATATAAGGGAAATTTGCTTTACGAAAAAGAATTAGAAAAAATAAATTTTTTAGATTAATTTAAAAAATTGTATTGACAAACTACAAAAAAAATATTAAGATTATACTAGCATGATACTTCATCATGCTGATAACCTGATCTCTCTTACGAATCTCAATGTGAAGAGATCAACCAAAACCCCCTGATGATCGGCCGAATGGCCGGTCTTTTTGTATAATAGGAAAGTCATACTTTTTTAAATAAAACCATTGACATCCAAACGACTGTTTGGTATACTTGATTTACAAGGAGGAAATTTGGTATGACTACTATTTTAAAAGGTTATCAATTTAGATTATATCCAAACAATGAACAAAAAAAGTTAATTAATCAAACCATTGGTTGTTCTAGATTTATATATAATCATTTTTTAGAAGAACGAATAAATGAATATAAAAAAACTGGTAGAACTTTAACTTGTTATGAACAAATAAAAGAAATACCACAATTATGTAAAGATTATCCCTGGTTAAAAGAAGTGGATAGTTGTAGTTTAAGAGCAGCTGTATTTAATTTAGAAAATGCATATCATAGATTTTTTAGTCAAAATAATGGATTTCCTAAATTTAAAAATAAAGATACTGGTAATAGTTATAAAACCAATAATATTAAAAATACTTATAAAGATAAAAACTACGAAAGTATAAAAATAGATTTAAAAAATAGAACAATAACATTACCAAAGATAAAAGAAGTACCTATCAGAGGATATAGAAATAAAGAAGTCTTTGTCGGTAATATCAAAAGTGCAGTTATAAGAAGAGAAGGGCTTAAGTATTATGTTAGTGTATTAGTGGAAGAGCCACTAATAGAGCAACCATTTCAACCTAGAAGTATTGTAGGATTAGATTTAGGTATAAAAGATTTAATAATAACTAGTCATAATGAAAAGATAGAAAACACCCTAGAATGCGCAAATATTAATAAAAGAATTAAGGGATTACAAAAGGCTCTTGCAAGATGTCAAAAAGGAAGTAAAAATAGAGAAAAAATAAAATTAAAAATAAAACGAGCATATATGAAACTTAAAAATATCCGCAAGCATTTAATCCATGATATAACAAATAAAATAGTTAAAGATAATGATATTATCGTAATGGAAGATTTAGATATTAAAGCAATGTATCAAACAAAAAGTATAGCAAAACATTTAGTGAATATCCCACTTGCAGAAATAAAACGAGTCTTGGAATACAAATGTCTTTGGAAAAACAAAAAATTATATAAAGTAAATAGATATTATCCAAGTAGCCAAGTTTGTTCAGTATGTGAATATCAAAACAAGAAATTAAAAGATTTAAGTATAAGGAGTTGGGAATGTCCTAAATGTGGAGCTATACATGACCGAGATATCAATGCTAGTATCAATATAATGTTTGAAGGATTAAAAATATATATGCAAAGTTTAATATAAATAAAATGAAAATAGTAGGGTGGCGACCATCCGAAATTGGTCTGTGGAGAGTCCCAAGGACTTGGTGAAGCAGAAATGCCTTGTAGTGATACAAGGATAGTCAAAAATTTATTTTGACTTTTGTTCTTGATTGGTAAATAATATAATAAAATATGTTATAAATGAATATTTTTTAATATGAAATATTATTTTAAAATACTATTATCATTTTTAATTATTTTTTTAATACTATATGAGGTACCTGTAAGAGCAGAATTACCTTTAATGGGGAAAGTAATAATTGTTGATCCTGGTCATGGTGGCGTTGACCCAGGAACAACTTATAAAAATATATATGAAAAAGATATTAATCTTGGTATTAGTTTATATCTAAAGAAATGTTTAAGTAAATATGGGGCAACAGTTGTTTTGACAAGAGATAGTGATGCTGATTTAAGTTATGGAGCAGAACATCGTAAAAAAACAGATTTTGATAATCGAATAAAAATAATTAATAATAAATATACAGATATGTATTTATCAATCCATTTAAATTATTTAGCAAATACTAAATATTATGGAGCACAAGTCTTTTATAATAAAGATAATGAAACTTTAGCTAATACGATTCAAGAATACATTAATGCCAATTTAGATAGTGATAGAGAAATAAAAGAGATACCAGCGTTTACATATATGTATCAAAGGTTAGAAAAAACTGGAGTATTAATTGAATGTGGTTTTTTATCGAATGCTAAAGAAAGAGAAAAACTAGTAAGTGATGAATATCAAAAAAAAGTAGCAAAGGTTATTGCTGATGCTATAGTAAAATACTATAATAGCTGATTTTAATAATATGAAACAAACAAATAATAAAAAGTTAGATTTATTATATCAAGATAATTATGGTAGATTTTATCAAGTTGGAGAAACTAGCAAAAAGCCAATGGTTTTTAATGATGGTCAAATGGATTTGAAAATTCAATATGTTATAGTTTATGGATTACTTAGTGATGGAGTAGTTGTAATAGATGAAGAATATTTAAAAAATAATGGTATACAATATTTAGTGGATAATAATTATGCATATTTCAATATGAACAAGGATAATATTGCTAAAGATTATCAATTATTATTAAAAAGGAAGTAACACTTCACTTTTTTTTCACAACTTTTTTACACGAAAGACATCAAAGAATAGTATATTTATTATGTCGTTTGTGATATAATGTTTAAAGTAAAGGCGGTATGCTGTGTGAAATCGAAAACATTTAAAACATTAGATGAACAAATTGACATACTCAAAAGTAAAGGCTTAGTTGTCGAAGATATTGATGAAGCTAAAAGAATACTACTTCGAGAAAACTATTTCTTTTTAAGTGGGTATAGGCATCTTTTTTTAGAAAGTGACAGTAAAAGATTCTTAAGTGGTACCACATTTAGAGAACTTTATGCTATGTTTACTTTTGATAGGCAAATACGAAATATTATTTTTAAGAACATATTAATTGTAGAAAATAATTTAAAAAGTATTTTGGCATATATCATGAGTAAAAATCATGGTTTTAAAGAAAATAATTATTTAAATCCTAATAATTTTGTCAAAGATTCTAAAAAGAAAAAACAAATTAATGATTTAATAAGAAAGATGAAAAGACAAATTAGTGTTAATGGGAAACAACATTCTGCTACAGCTCACTATTTAATAAATTATGGCTATATTCCCTTATGGGTTGTTGTTAAAGTATTGTCGTTTGGAATTGTGGGGGAATTATATACAATACTGCAATATCAAGATCAGTTAGAAATAGCTAATGCTTTTGGAATAGATGTTTATAGCATGATTGAGTATTTACCACTTTTAGCAAATTATCGTAATTTATGTGCTCATGAAGATATTTGTTATAACAATAAAACTCAAAAAGCAATTGAAGATACTAAGTATCATCGTATGCTTTATATTACTAAGGCTGATGGTGAGTATATTTATGGTAAAAATGATTTATTTGCTTTAGTTATTATTTTAAAATTTATATTAGATAAAGATGATTTTACTTTATTTATTAATGAAATAAGCTATGAAATAGATCGTTTGGCGGGAAAACTAGAGGTTATACGAATTGATAAAGTGTTATATGCAATGGGGTTTCCTAATAATTATAAAGAGATTGTGAGGATGGATTAAAATGGAAGAAAATTTAAATAATGTTGAACCAGTTAATAATAAAAATAATTGGTCTAAAAAAATAATATCTTATATTGTAGTATTTTTTGTAGGTTGTATTATAATGTATGCAATTATCTACTTTTTCCCTGTTACTTTAACAGAATCAGTAACTAGAGAAGAAAGAAATGTAACTATTACAGATACTGGTATAGCTGAAGCGGTAGCTAAAGTTTATGATGCGGTTGTAGTTGTTTCAACTTATAGTGATGATACTTATGTAGCATCCGGTACTGGTTTTGTATATCGTGATGATGGAGATACTTATTATTTGCTTACTAATTATCATGTTGTTGAAGATGGTAATCATGTAACAGTTACATTTACTGATGGAAGTGTAGTTGAAACAGAAATTATTGGCCATGATGAGTATGCGGATATTGCTGTTTTAGCAATTGAAAGTGACGAAGAATATACTGTTGCAGAAATTGGAAATAATGATGAAACCAGAATTGGTGATACTACTTTTGCTGTTGGAGCTCCACTTGATAGTGCTTATTCTTGGACTGTAACTCGTGGTATTGTTTCTGGAAAAGATAGATTGGTTGAAGTATCAGATTATATAATGAAGACAATCCAAACTGATGCTGCTATAAATTCTGGTAATAGTGGTGGGCCTTTATGTAATGCTAATGGTGAAGTTATTGGTATAACATCACTTAAGCTTATTAATGATGGTGTTGAAGGTATGGGATTTGCTATTCCTATTGAAGATGCGGTTGAAAAAGCTGATCGAATTATAGATGGTGAAGTAATTGTTTATCCAGTTATTGGGGTTGAAATGTTAGATGTATCTCGGGCTTATTATTCACAATACTATAGTTTAATTAGGAATTCTGGATTAGATAGCGGAGTTATAATAACTAATGTTACACGTGGTTCTGCAGCAGAGGAAGCAGGAATTGAAGCAAACGATATTATTGTTGCTATTAATGGTGAAGAAGTTATTAATGGTGCATATTTTAGATATTATCTATATCAACATAGTATTGGAGATACAGTAACAATTACGGTTTATCGTAAAGGAGATAGAATTGATTTAGATTTAACTTTAAATGGAGATGGGCAAGCATTATAATGCTTGAATTAAATTCAAAGTTCCCGTAAAAGGTGTAAAATAAGATTAAAAGAGAAAATTCCCATATTTACGGGG
>CALVKM010000036.1 GCA_944332705.1 uncultured Bacilli bacterium | reverse complement strand
ATGACTACAACCTTTGTTTTTACCTGTTGTTTAGCGAAAAAATACGACTTTCATTTTCAAACTATATTTTTATCCTGTAAAATATATCACATGCATTGACTTTTAATGAAAAGAGTGCTAGTATATGAGTTAGATTTTACGAGGGGATGGAGATGATATTATATGGTTAAGTATTCTAAAGTATCAGCCGAAGATTGTGAACATTTGGAATGTTTAGCAGAAGCATATAATTTATTTGCTCTTTTTGACACTCCAGCTAATGTTATTTTTGTTGACCAATTTATTAGTAATATTGACAAATTTAAAGATATTTTTACGCAATATTTTTCGCGCGAAAATATCTTTTTTTCATGCAAATGTAACAAAAGCTTTGCTCTTTTGAAATATGCTTCAGAGCAAAATTGTGGTATAGAAGTAGCAAGTAATTATGAATTAAATGATGCACTTAAGTTTACAAAAAAAATAATAGCTTCTGGTCCTGCAAAGGATGATGAATATTTGAATAACTCAATAGACAATGATGTGTTGATATCTGTTGATGATATTGAAGAATTAAAACGAATTAAGGAAATTAACAAGCCGGTTCGAGTTCTTTTAAGAATTTCTGATTTATTAGGAAAAGTTAGTAGATTTGGAATAAACATAAATCAAATAAACTTATGTTTAGATATTATTTCTAGTAGTTTAATACAACTTGAAGGATTTTCGTTTCATATAAATAATTACTCCTTAGATGATAGAATTAATGCTATTAATGAAGTATTAGAATTAACTGAATCAAAAAATTTAAGTATTAGTTTTATTGATATTGGAGGAGGAATCCCTACCAATTATTGTTCTAAAGATGATTACTATAATTTTCTAAAGCAAAATAATAAAGAAATGTATTTTAAAGAACATTTTATTAGTGATTATTATCCTTATTATAGTGAAATAGCTGATGAAAAAGCATTAGATTATATATTTAAAAAAGTTTATAAAAAATTAAATAAAAAAGGAATTGAAATTATTATAGAACCAGGTAGAAGCTTGCTAAAAAATGTAGGGGTTAGTATATACGAAGTCCAATATATGAAGAATTTGTTTAATGGCGAAAATATTGTTGTTACAAATGGTAATATTAATTGCCTATCAGAACAATGGTTTAATAGTGACTATTTGATAGAACCTAAATTAATTTCTAAAAATAATAATTCTAATAATAGTATTTTAGCAAGTGTTGCAGGTAATCTGTGTTTAGAGCAAGACATGATTACATGGAGAAAGATTAAATTTGATACTATCCCAGAAAAAGGCGATTTGTTAATTTATTATAATACAGCCGGTTATCAAATGGATTCAAATGAAAGTGAATTTCATAAAATTCCGTTAGTCAAGAAATATGTTGTGAAAAAAAATGATAATGGATATTTAATAGAGGAGGATAAGAAGTATGATTGTAAATAAAATCACAGATTTAATTGGTAATACACCACTATTTGAAATAAAGATGAAAAACAATGATTGGAGGGTTTTTCTTAAATTAGAAAAATTTAATCCAGGAGGAAGCATGAAAGACCGAATGGCATTAAACATGATTGAACAAGCCGAAAAAGATGGAAGATTAAAACCTGGTGGAACAATAATTGAGTCATCGAGTGGAAATACAGCTATTGGACTAGCGATTGCATCAGCAATAAAAGGATATAAATTTATAGCAGTTGTTGATCATCATGCTTCAAAAGAAAAAATTGATATGATTAAGGCATATGGTGGAGAAATTGTTGTTGTTGGTGATGGCTATAAAGCAAATGAAGTTGCAGTAGTTGAAAGAGAAAGAACAGCCAAAAGAATGTCTGAAGAAATGGAAAATGCCTTTTTTCCTAATCAAGCTGATAACTTTGATAATCGTTCAGCGTATACTAATACTCTTGCAAAAGAATTAATTAATGAATTAGGTACAATTGATTCATTTTATGCTGCAATTGGAACAGGTGGTTCATCATGTGGTACAGCACTTGGTTTAAAAGAACATAATCAGAGTACAACTATTAATGTCGTTGAGCCAGTTGGTTCTATATTATTTGGTGGTAAAGGACAACCTTATTTTCAATCAGGGACTGGTAACCCTATAGATGCGCCAATACCAAAAATAATTGATTATGAAATTATAGATAATAATTTTTATGCTAAGGATGACGAAGCATTTAATACTTGTAGATATTTTGCTAAAAAATATGGTTTATTAATCGGTGGTTCAGCAGGAGGAGTTATTTATAAAGCATTAGAAGATATAAATAGGAAAACAGGTTCTGGGAATGCAGTCATCTTATTATGTGATGGTGGAGAAAAATATTTAAATAATATCTTTAATGATGAATGGATGATTAATAATAACTTAATTAATGAAAAAGTTGCTAAACAATTGGAACAATGGATTTAGGAGGTATAACTATGAGATTTGAAAAATGGGAAGAGGAAGCATTTAATTATCTTACAGCTTTATATGAAAACTTTTTTAAAGAATTATCTGAAAAATGTATGGATTGTTTTAGAATAGATTCTAAAGAATTATTCTCTGAAAATGTTAAAGAGTTAACCGAAGAACAGGAAAAAATGATAAAAGATTATTGGGAAAAATATACAAAAGATTTTGATATTGCATATCACAAATATTATATTGATAGAACTGGAAAATTTGATGAAAGATTTATCCCTGATGATTTATTTGTCGGATATATTGATGGCTATTTAAATAATAGGGCAATTGAACCTGGTGTTGCAGATAAAAATTATTTTGATTTATATTTGAAGGGATTTAAATTGCCAAAGACATATGTTCACTTAATAAATGGAGTTTTTGAAGATGAAGATTATAACATCATAACAAAAGATAAAGCTGTTGATATATTATCAAAAGCAGATAATATTACTATAAAACCAAGTATGGCATCTTATGGAGGAAAGGGAGTTAAGTTCCTTTCCAATCCTACAAGAGATGAATTGAATGACTACTTTGATAAATTAGAAGAAGAAAATTTAATTTTTCAAGAAACAGTTAAGCAATCAGAGGAAACAGCTAAATTGCATCCTGATTCACTTAATACTATTCGAATTATGACTTTGATAATAGATGGCGAAGTTAAAGTATTACCATGGTGCGCATTTAGAATGGGAATAGGAAAATCTAAAGTTGATAATGCGAGCTTTGGCGGTATATATTGCAAAATTGAGGATGATGGAACACTTTCTAATTTTGCCTACGATGCATTAGGAAATAGATTTAATAAACATCCTGACGGTGGAGATTTTTCAAATGTTAAATTTGATTTTATGGATAAAGTTAAAAAATTGGTTAAAGAGGCTGCACAAAGATTTCCACATTTTAGATTGATTGGATGGGATATAGCAATAAGTGAAGAAAATGAACCGATTATTATTGAAGCAAATTTAACTATGAGTGGTATGGATGTTATCGAAACAATATGTGGTCCATTATTTGGTGAGTACACTGAAAAGGTGTTAGAGGAAGTATTCTTGAAAAAACACAAAAAGAAAACATCGATGGATATATCACAATATGTATAGTTAGGAGGAATCGATATGAAAGAAGAAAGAGAAGAAGAATATATATATGCTGGCATTCCAACTTATATGGGTGGGGAGTTCATTAGAGAAAAGGAAATAAAAGACTATGATGTAGTATTTCTAGGCGTCCCTTGTGATTATGGTGCTTCATATAGATTAGGTGCAAAATATGCCCCTAGACAATTGAGAGAATATTCATTTTGGGATAGAATCTATGGGGAAGAATTATATGATTTAGATCATAATGAATATTTAAAAACTAATGAACTTAAAATAGCAGACTTAGGAGATGTATACGTTAATCCGACTAATCCAGAAGAAAACCAAAATGCAATAACAGAAAAGGTATATTCTATTGCAAAAAAAAGTTTTCCACTTGTATGTGGCGGTGATCATTCTATTACATATGGTAGCTTTAGAGGTTTTTATAAAGCAATGAAAGAAAGATATCCTGATTATGAGGTTGGATTAATACATTTTGATGCTCATATGGATGTGGAAGATAAATATTTAAATATGCCAGATGTTTGGCATGGTAATGTATTTAGAAAATTAATTGAAGATGGATACTTAAATGGGGAAAATATGTATACAATAGGTCCTCGTGGTGTTGTTGGAAAAGATTGGTTTGATTATGTAAAAGAAAAACATATTAATTTATACACATCCAACTATACAAAAAAGAATGGTATTTTAAACATTATTAATGAGATAAAAGAAAAAAATAAAAATAAGAAAATAAAGTTTTATATAACTTTTGATATTGACTGTTTAGATGTAGCATATGTTTTTGGAACTGGTACTCCACAATGTAATGGTTTAACACCTTATGAATGTGATGAGGCATTAAGAAATTTACATGATCTTGATATAGCAGGATTTGATATTGTAGAACTTAATCCAAAACTTGATGATTCTCATACATCATTTGTTATAGCTGAAGAATTACTATATCACTTTTTAGCATTTGGATTAAATGATAGTGTGAAAAGTTTATGATATAAACTATTCACACTACCGATTAAATAAGGAGAAGTTAAAATGAAAAAAATAGCAATGTTATTTAATTTAAATAGACATCAATATGAATATGAAACAGAATTTGATTCTGAATTAACTATTGATAGTATTTACAATGTTTTATCAAAAAAATATGAGGTTAAAAAGATTGAAGCTGATAAAGAGTTTAAGTGGATAGATGAGTTAAATCAATATCATCCTGATTTAGTCTTTAATATTTGCGAAGGATATAATGGTCCTGCTAGAGAATCTGTATATGGAGCAATATTAGAACAATTTAATTATAATTATTCAGGCCCTGACAGTACAAATCTCTTAATGTGCCATAATAAATTTTTAGTAAAAAATCTTTTAAAAGATTATATCGTTTGTCCAAAAGGATATAGTGTTTGCGAAGAAAAAGATATTGATTTATTGAAAGATGTTCAATTCCCAGTAATTGTCAAATTAAATTCAGAAGGTTCAAGTATGGGAATGGATGAAAAATCAATAGTAAATTCATATGATGAATTAAAAAAACAAGTATTATCTTTACTTGAAAAATATGATAGAAACGTTTTGGTAGAAGAATATATAGAAGGCCAAGACCTTAGCATGATTTATGTTGAGGGTATTGGTTCATTAGGACCATGTATAGTTAATTGTGATTCTGAATTTTATGATTATGAAATGAAAACCATTAAGGATGATACAGTTGATATACAAACAACAAATGGCGAATTTGAGTCTTTAAAAAATATTGTTTTAACTATTGCAGAAAAATTAGACATTAAGGGATATGCAAAAATAGACTTTAGAAAAAAAGATGATAAGTATTATTTGATAGAAGTAAATTCTCAGGTTAGTTTTCATCCTACTGGAGAATTTATTACATGTGCTAAAACAGATGGATATTCATTTGATAATATCATTAATTATATTGTAGAAAAAGCTTTAGAAACTAATGGCAAAAAAAATTCAATAGGATATAAGGTGATTGATAATGATAGATGAAAAAATAATTGATAAAGATTTACAAGAAAAATATAAAACATTAGTTGAAACAGATAATTTATTACCAATTAAAATATCTGACTTTTATATGAAAAAACTTATAGAAGAAATAGATACAATAGGAAAAGGTGGACCATTATATAGATCAGTAATTCCAGTAAAAGATAAAATAGAATTAAAAACAAGCGTGGAAACTAGAGATTATGTTGAAGAAGATAAGCATAATCCAGTTGAAAATTGTGATTATATAATTCAAAAATATGAAGATCGTTTAGTTTTCATTATAACTGATGTTTGTTTTGCACATTGTCAATATTGCTTTAGAACTTACAATTTGTCTAAATTTCAACAAAGTAATTTGAAAGAAACAATAAAAAATAAAATATCAGTTTTGAAAAAGTATCTACAATCTCATTTAAATATAAGGGAAGTAATATTTTCTGGTGGTGATCCATTAAGTATTGGATATGAAAATATGAAATTTGCATTAGATGAATTAAAAGAATGGGATATTAGAATACATACAAGAGCGATTGCCTATGAACCATCTATTTTTACAAAAAAAATGATAGATTTATTAAATGAACACAATGTTAGACTTGTATTTCATATTAATCATCCTTATGAAATAGATGAAGTAGTTGAAGAAAAGATAAATGAAATCAGAAAAGCTGGAATAAGGATGTATTCACAATTTCCATTATTAAGAGGTATTAATGATAATTCAAAAGTTTTAATAAAATTGTTAATAAAAATGGATGAATTAAATATTAGACCATTATCAATTTTTATTCCTGATCCAATATCATATGGTGCTGTAAATAGAATTTCAGTAAGCAGAATAGAAAAAATAATGGATGAAGTAAATTGGAATACTCCTTCTTGGGTTAATTCGACTAGATTTGTAATGGATACTACAATCGGTAAAGTGAGAAGAGAGAATATTATAAAAAGAGAAGGTAAATGCATTACTTTTTCTAGAGATGGTAAAACTGTAGATTATTATGATTTAGATGATGGGATTGATGTTCCTTCACCAATTGATAAATTATTGTGGAAAAACTAATGAATTGAATATATATTTTTTTAAAAAGTGATATAATATAATTAAGTAATTTCACTTTATATGAAAGGAATGATTAAAATGCCACATTATAATGCTTATGATAGTTTTAAAACTAAAAAAAGTATAGAAAAAAAACAAAGAGCTAAAGAAAGAGCTTTTGGAAAGAAAACTGAAACAGTAGATAACTTTATTATTGATTCTTGTGATGAATATGGAGTTGTTATAGAAGTTAGATATGATGATGCATATATACTTTATAATGGAGAAGTAGTATTAGCGAAACTAAGAAAAGATATTAACTTGGTTTGTAATCAAGTCGTTTTTCCTGGAGATAAAGTAGATTTAGAAAAAGTAAATGATTCATATGTTATTAGTCACTTATTAAATAGAACTTCAATATTATCGAGAACAAAAAAAGATAGTACAAGATTAAATGATGTAGGATCAACTAAAAATATTGCTTCAAATGTTGATTTGGCTGTGATTGTTGTAGCTGCTAAAGAGCCACCATTACATCCTAAATTTATTGATAGATATTTAATGATTCTTCAAAATAGTAATATTCCTGCTATTATTTGTTTGAATAAATGTGACTTAAAAACAGATGAAGATGAAGAAATTTTAGCAACATATAGAGATTTAGGAATAGATGTAATTGAAACATCTACTTACGGCAATATTGGTATATATGAATTAAAAGCTCGTTTGATAAATAAACAAGCTATATTTGTTGGAAACAGCGGTGTTGGTAAATCATCTCTTACAAATGCTATTATGGGAGATGATGAAATAAAGACAAGCCATGTTAGCGATAAAAGTAAGCGTGGAAGACATACAACAACAACTTCAAAATATTATGTATGGGAAGATAATTCTTCCATCATTGATACACCTGGTATAAGAAGTTTAGATGTTTCAACTTTTAATCCAATTGAAATACAAGACTATTTTCCTGAATTTGAAAATTGGAGAGATAAATGTAAGTATAATGATTGTCTTCATTTTAATGAACCTTATGATTCTTGTATAGTTAAACAAGGAGTGGCAAGTGGATTAATTAGTCCAGAACGTTATGAAAGTTATTTAAGAATTATGGGTGATGTACTTGGTGAAAAAGATTATGAAAGTATATTAAATGAAGTTGCACCAGATTTCAAAAAAAAAACTAATTTTAAAAGATAATCGACACTTATATTGATTGATATGATAATAAATCAGCAGAAGAAAATTATTTAAATATGCCAAGTTGGGTGTAGACAAAAGTATAAAGAAAAATAAAAAAAGGCTTAGTAAAATAAGGGAAAACTAAGTCTTTTTATTTTATTAAAAACAATGATTTTATATTCTGGAGCCACTTGTAGAGCCATATTAACAAAAAAGAGCTAGTTTTTAGCTCTTCATTACTAATATCTTCATCTGTAGATTTTCTTAACATAGACACCTCCATGTTGTATTAATCACTCTAAATAGAAAATATTGCAAGTTAATAGCAAATTATTGTGATATTTTTTTATTTATGATATAATATCTACATATAAGCAGATATGTTGATAAGAGGTGGTATTATGAATGAAAGTTTAGGAAAATACTTATATGATTTAAGAAAAAAGACAAAGATTACTATCAAAGATTTAATGTCAAAGTTGGGTATTTCTCATCAATATATTAATGATTTGGAAAATGAAAAAAGGACACCGTCTAATTCGTTACTTGAAAAGATAGCAGATGTTTATAATTTGAATCATCAAGAAAGAATAAAACTTTTTGATTTAGCTACAGAAAGTTCTAAAACTAAAAAAATTCCTGTAGATATTGAAAATTACATAAAAAATAATAAAAATGCAAAAGATGAAATTAGGAAAATAATATATGGCAATAATTCTGGGGAGGTTAAATAATATGGAAATAACCAATTTATCAAAAATAAGAAGAGAGAAAATGTTGCATACAATTAATGAAATAAAGAAAAATATTGCTGATGAAGAAACATTAAATAATTTATCATTAATTGAAAATGAGTTAACAAAGAAAAAATATGGATTAATATGGGAAGAACATGAAGAAAGAGTTGATAAAGAATTAGAAACTAAAATACCTGTATTTGAGGATATCAAGTCGAAAGAAATAAAAAACAAAGATGAAAATGAATACAATTTTATTTTAGAGGGAGATAATTTACATAGTTTATATTTGTTAGAAAAAACTCATAGAAATAAAATTGGATGTATTTATATAGATCCACCTTACAACAGAGGAAAAGATGATTTTATATATAATGATAATTTTGTAGTAGCTGAAGATGGCTATAGACATTCTAAATGGTTATCATTTATGGGCAGGAGATTAGAACTTGCAAAAAGATTATTGAGAGATGATGGATTAATTTTTATATCAATTGATGATTATGAATATGCACAGTTAAAATTATTATGTGACTCAATTTTTGGGGAAGAAAACTTTATTAATATGTTTATTTGGCAACGAAATTCCAGTGGTAAAACTGAAAAAGACAAATTTACTGTTAATACCGAATATGTTTTATTATATTCAAAAAGTGCAAATTATAAGTTGAATGAAGCATATAAACCTTTATCCGATGGTACAAGAGCAATGTATAGTAAAAACGATAATGATGGTAGAGGAAATTACCGTCTATACCCATTACAAAAGCCAGGAAATCCTGGCCCTGAAACGACATATGATTATGTTGATAATAATGGTAAAGTATGGCCTTGTCCTGCAAAAGGATGGAGAATTAAACAAAGCAAGTTAAAAGCTTTAGAAAATGATGGAAGATTATATTTAGAGGGGAAATCTTTATCAGAAAAAGCATATTGGAATGAAAGAAGTAGTGAGGGGAAAAGGGTTGATACACTTTGGAATGATCTTCCTGAAAATAGTTCAGCAAGTAAAGAAATAGAAATAATCTTTGGAGAAAAAGGCATATTTAATAATCCTAAGCCAACCGAGTTAATTAAAAGATGCATACAGATATCTCCTAAAGATAGTATTGTATTAGATTTTTTTGTAGGTAGTGGTACGACAGCTCAGGCTGTATTAGAACTTAATAAAGAAGATGGTGGATCCAGAAAATATATTGTTTGTACAAATAACGAAAATAATATATGTGAAGATGTTACATATAGAAGAATCAAAACAGTTATATCAGGAAAAAGAAATGATAATACAAAATACTCTGATGGTATAAAGTCAAATTTGAAATATTATAGAACAGCCTATGTTCCAAGAATAAATACTGACGAAGAAAACTTAAGTAAAAATCTAATGGTAAATATTAAAAATCTAATACAACTTGAAAATGGTATTGAGATTGATGATAAAATAGTTAGAGTTATTTTAACAGAGGAAGAGATTGATAAATTTACGACAAATGAAGAAGAGTTAAATGAATGTGAAAAGTTATACATATCATCAGATATATTATTGACATCAAAACAAAGCCAAATATTTAAAGATTATAATATAGAAGTATTTATAATTCCAGAATACTATTTTGAAGATGAGATAAGAGAGGTGGCATAATGCAAAGTATTGAATTAAAAGAATTTCAAATTGAAGCAGTAAATAAATTATTAGATGCTACTTCTATTGGCAAGAAAAAAGAAGTATTAGTACAAGCTCCAACAGGTTCAGGAAAAACAATCATTTTACTTTCTTATATTGAAGAATATTTAAAGGAAAATAGAAAAACTATTTTTGTTTGGTTAACTCCAGGATCGGGAGATTTAGAAGAACAAAGTAGAAGTAAAATGTTAAAATTTCTTCCACATATGGAATCAAAAAATATTCAAGATGTTTTATTACAGGGATTTGAAGCTAAAGATACTGCTTTCATAAATTGGGAAACTATTACCAAAAAAGGAAATACTGCATTAAAAGAAGCAGAAAGAAAGAACCTTTATGAACGAGTTAGAGAGGCATATAACAATGGTTATGACTTTGTAGTAATAGTAGACGAGGAACACTTAAATAAGACTGTAAAAGCCGAAGCAATCATTGATTTTATAGATCCTAAATATATTGTTAGGGTTAGTGCTACAACCAAAACGAATAAAGAAGCTGAATATATAGAAATTGATGAATTAGATGTAATTAATGCTGGATTGATTACAAGAGCATTATACATAAATGAAAACGTTACTAACGAAAAAGTATTAACTAATGAGCATGATTATTTATTAGATTTAGCAATTAATAAGAGAAAAGCAATTAAAGAAGAATATATGAGTAAAAATATTCAAGTTAACCCTTTAATAATAATTCAATTGCCAAATAAGTCAGATGAATTAATTAAACAAATAGAAGATTTATTAGAAGAAAAAGGTTACTCATATGATAGAAAGAATCTTGCTATATGGTTAGCAGATAAAAAAGAGAATCTTGAAGACATCGAAAATAATGAAGCACATCAAGCTATACTAATAATGAAGCAAGCTATATCAACAGGATGGGATTGCCCAAGAGCTAAAATACTTGTTAAACTTCGTGATAATATGAGTGAAGATTTTGAAACTCAAACGATAGGTAGAATAAGAAGAATGCCCCAAGCCCACCATTATGAAAATACATTATTAGATAATTGTTATTTATATACATTTGATGAAAAGTATGAACAATCGGTTAAACAAGAACTTGGTAAGAATGCCAAAAATGCAAAGGTTATTTTCTTAAAACCAGAATATAAGAACTTCACATTAAAGAAGATGAATATAGAAAGCGATTTTGATGGTTTTGATGATAGAGAAACATTTAATATTTTATACAAGTATTATGTTGATAAATATAAACTTATAGGATCTAAAAAGAATAATAAGTCTGTTTTAGAAGCTAATGGTTATGTATTTAAAGATACAATAGATAATTATATTGTAAAGGGTAAATTCATAAGATTAGATGAAATACAAGATGCAGAAAGAATGAAAGTAGAATCAGCTGTTAATCCATCGAAAAATGGATATGAATATAGAGATTCTATTACAGAAATAGCTTCAAGAATAGGAATTAGATATGATAGAACAAAACTAATGTTAGAAAGATTATTCTTAAAAAGTAAATTATTTTCAAAGAAATTTGTTGATTTATCTTTATTGGATTTCTATGCATTTATTATCAACAATCATGATACAATTAAACATGACTTTGAAGAAGCAGTTAATCAAAAAGCTAGACAAATGAAAATGAAACTTGAGGGTATTAAAGAATCTAATTGGAGAATGCCACAAGAGGATTATATTAATTATGATCCACAAATGAAAGATACAACTGTATATGAGAAGAATACATATAAAGAGTATTCAAGTAGTAGAGTAAAATCTAGATCAGAAAGCATGTTTGAATTCTATTGTGAAACCAGTGATAATATTAAATGGTTCTATAAGAATGGGGAATCAGCAGATAATTATCTCTCAATCGTTTATGTTAATGCAGTACAAAAGAAATTTCATTTTTATCCAGACTATATTATTTGTGATAAGAACGATAAAATATGGATTATAGAAACAAAAGGTGGAGAAAGTGCAACAGGAGAATCCAAGAATATAGATATTAAAGTTGAAAATAAATTTGAAGCCTTAAAAGAGTATTCTAAAAAGCATAAAGTTAATTGGGCATTCGTAAGAGATTACGATAAGAACAATTGCTTATATTATTGCAATACTGAATATACAGATGATATGGAAAATGAAAATTGGAATTTAATTGATAAAATGTTTTAAAAAAAGAGCTCACCAATTCACCGGTGGGCTTTAATCTTTATCCTTTTGATAACTTTTAAAGTTTAAGTAGTCTACTATTTGTTCTTCAATCTTATGCCTAAATTTCATCATTACTTCAAGATCTCGTGGCTTTTTAGCAGATAGTACTATATCAATATTCCTGATGATAAAGAAGCCGTGATAGTCACCATTTCTGCTTATACACTCAATACGATTCTTAGGCTTAATAATATACTTCACATTACACCTCCAAATAGAATGTAATATTAATC
>CALVKM010000035.1 GCA_944332705.1 uncultured Bacilli bacterium | reverse complement strand
TTACCCCACCAACTAGCTAATACGCCGCAGGCCCATCTCCAAGCGGTGCTTTAAAGGCACCTTTACTCCGTAGAGCACATTCGGTATTATCAATCGTTTCCAATTGTTATCCCAATCTTAGAGGTAGGTAACCCACGTGTTACTCACCCGTTTGCCACTAAGGAGAGAATCCAAATCCAAATAAATCCATAATCCGTGCAAGCACTTCATATTTCATTAAATATCAATGGGCTCCTTCGTACGACTTGCATGTCTTAGGCATGCCGCCAGCGTTCATCCTGAGCCAGGATCAAACTCTCAATAAAAAAGATTTATTTAATTTAAATCTCAATTTTTAAGTTTAATCAAAGCTACTCAAAATTGACTTTTTTACTCAGTTTTCAAAGATCATTCATGCACTTTTCCGTGTGTGCACTAGTAATATACCAAATCAAAACCAACTTGTCAACAAAAAAATTCATTTTTTTGCAATTTTTTTTAATTTTTTGCAAATTTTCACTTTTTTTTGACTATTTTCTTGGTTTTTCTATATATTTTATGCTAATTTTCTTAAATGATACCATTTTTTTGTAGTTCATCATATTTGTGATGATAATACTCAATTGTCTCTTTATTAAAAGGTCCTTCCTTATTCTTTTTCATATTTATTAATATTTTTAACTCTTGTTTCACAATTTCATCTATTTCCTCCGGATAATGCATTATCTTTTTATGATAATTGTATTCATTTCTATCTAGTATTTTATATCCACCATCCGGAAATACTCGCAAATCTAAATCATAATCTATATATTTTATTATATCTTCATCTATAACATATGGTGTTGCTATATTACAATAATAAAATAAACCAAATTTTTTTAATTGGGCAATAACATTAAACCAATTATGTTTATAAAAATAAATTATAGCCAATTCTTTTGTTCGATAACTTCTTCCGTCATCTTCAGTAACTGTAACCATTTTATTACCACAAACAATATAATCAGTAAATATATCTAATACTATAGCCTCTTCACTTGCTTGATATATTTTTCCATTGTGCTTATAACAATGTATTTTAAACTTATCTCCTATTTTCATACAACCATCTCTTTAAATAGATTATACAATAAATTTTCTAAATAAGCAAAAAAAGTGCATTACATTGCACTTATTATTTCTACTGCTTTATTAAGTTGGGAATCTATTTCTCCGTTTATAACTCCAGTATCATCATATGTATATGTCATATTGGCGATATAATCCGGCACAATTCCCACACCATCAATACAAGCCCCATTTGGTCTAAGCCAACGAGCAGATGTATATTTAGCCATAGAACCATCACTTAAATTATAAGTTTGTTGTACTTTTCCTTTACCATAACTTTTTTCACCAACAAGAACTGCCCCATAACTATCTTTTAGAGCTGCTGCTAAGATTTCAGCTGCTGATGCTGATTGACCATTAATTATAATAACAATTGGATAATCTGCACTTTCATCTGTTTTATCATAATAATCACTAGTAGTATCTTTGCCTTCTAAAGAATATATTAACTTTCCTTTTTCTAAAAATAAACTAGCAGTTGCCTCAGCACTTTCTAAATATCCTCCAGTATTATTTCTTAAATCTATTATTAATTTTTGCATTCCTTGATTTTTCAAATCAGTTAAAGCAGTCATCACTTGTTCATCTAATGTAGCTGAAAACATTTCCATTTTTAAGTAACCAACATTATTTTCTAACATTTTATACTCTATTGCAGATATTGGTATTGTTGCCATTGCAACATCAAAATTTAATGTTTCTTCTCCTCTTAAAACTGTTAATCTAACACTATCTTTATCACTGCCTTTAATTAAATTAGTCAATTCTTCATTACTTTTCTGCGTAACATCAACACCATCAACACCTATAATTGTATCTCCCACTTGCAAACCAGATTCCGCTGCTGGAGTACCACTAGTAATTGATTGAATAACTTTGCTAGCAACAGCAATACCAATGCCCCGATAACTACCAGCAAGTCTTTCTTCTAATTCAGAAGTGGCATTTTGATCTAAATAAGTAGTATAATCTTCGCCTAAATAATCAAGCATGCCATCAACAGCACTATCAATCATAGCACTAGTATCTACATCTTCATAATAATTATTTATTATTGAAGAATAAACTTCTAAAAATTCATTTAAACTTTCATCGTTTTTTAAATCATCATAAGTTAAACCTAAATTATTTTTATAACTATTAGTTACTATAACACCAGTAGTTAATCCTGATATTATTGAAGTAATACATATAACTATTATAACACTAATTAAATTAAACCCCTTTTTTTCATTTTTCAAATTAAATCACCACCTTAATTTTAGCACAATCCTGAAAAAAAGAAAAGTTAAACACTTCTCTAAACACCAAATTCTTCTCTAATTGCGTCAAGTCCTTCCAAATATTCAGCAATTTCCCCATCTTCTACTTTAATTAAAGTTAATTCTCCTAAAGCAAGTTCTGAAATACTTGTTGCATCAGGATTAGTTTGTTCACCTTCGGAAGCTTTATACGCTTGATTTAAATAATTACCTAAATTACAATAATATACTTTAATTGCATCATCATTATCAGCATATAAAGAAATAATTGTTGAATAATATATTGCTTTTGGATTATCTTCATCATATATAGCTACATAGTATTCATCTAATCGACGATTAAGCATTGTACCAACACTAACCATATCATAATCAATTACTCCAGCAGTTGTATTTCTAACATATCCGTTATCTTCTTCATCAATAAACATTCTAGATACGCCATAAACTGCTAAAACAAATATTATAACACTAAATAAAATAATAACAAATCTCCGCATTTCTTTAGCATCATCGCTAATATATTTATCTTGTTTCATTTTATTATTTTTAACTTTATCATTTAATTTAACTTTATTTTTTGTCATGTTTTTCCTCCCTAATTGCTATTATACAAAACTTACAACAAATTTTCAAGGCAATTGAGGAGATTTAACAAAATAAGCCCTCAAATCGGAGAGCTTACATATATTATTTAGTAGATATAACTGTCGATGTATTACCTAAAGATTTAGCAACACTTATAAGTTCATTTGTAGATAAATCACTACTTACTAGATAATAGCTAATATCACCAGAATGCCAACTTATCGAATTGCTACTTATTGCTCCAACAGATTCATTAAGCATTAGTGGATCTCCAAACACTGGAATTACCTCAAATTCATTACTGGCTTTTGCCACTTCCTCAACAATAACAAAATTTTTATCTCCGCTAAATGTTAATATTACTCTCTCACCAGTTTCTGTATCAATTGTCTCACTACTACTTAAATGCGTATTTGTTGGGATATACAAAGGATATATAATACTATCTAATGTTGCATTAGTCTCTTCTTCACATATATCTCCTTCACATGTATTTTGTTCTGAACAATTTTCCCCACTACATTCTGTATTTGTATTATCTTCTGATGTTTCTGTATCAATTAAATCATCTAACAAAAAGTCATCTTCATCTAATTTAGCTTTCAAATCTACTGATTTAAATGTTACTTTTATCTTTACTATATCTTCGTTATTATAAACTTCAACCTTTTTAATATTCATATCATCATCAAAATAAATTTTTTGATAAGTAAGTTCTTCATTGTTAGGATAATTTACAGTACTTTTAATAATATAACCATCATCTGTTGCCTCTAGTGTAGCTTCGGAATCATTTTTAACATCATTAACAAGGTTTTGCAACAAATATGCTTGTGATGAATTTTCTGGCCAAACACTATCAAATTTAAAGCTTTTATTTAAACTTGGAGTAACTACATATAAACCATCAGGATTTTTAAGAATTATTTGTTCATGGTTATTAGTTTGATTAACAAGTATTACTTTATAATAATCATCTTTCATAAAATAAGTATCAATATTATAAGTAAATATTTCCTCACCACTACTAATTTCCATAGTTCCATTTAACTTGTAAGATTTACTATTTTCAACATCTTTACTAAATTCATTAATAGCATCTTCAATATTTTTTTCACCACACCCTGTTAAAGTGAGAAGCATAAATGCTATTAAAAATAAAATTTTCTTCATTACCAATTCCCCTTTTCTAATTAAATATATTTTTAAAAAAGTAAAATATACATGTATAATTAAAAAAATATTGGCAATCATAAAAGTAAAGGATGTGATATTTTGGTAACGTTACAAAAAATAGCTTTAGTAATAACTATTATTGGAGCCATAAACTGGGGCTTAATTGGCTTATTTGATTTCAATTTAGTAGCAACTTTATTTGAAAGCGTACCAGTTATAGAAAAAATAATCTATATTCTTGTTGGTATAACGGGACTTATCAACATTGGAATATTATTTATGAATTTTGAAGAAAGAGACTAATTTCTTAGTCTCTTTTTAATTTTCAGTAACACGTATTCGCAAGGTATTTGATACTACATAACTTACAAGTGGGTTATTATTATCGATTTGTACCTCAACTTCATGATCTCCAGCACCTAATCCTTCCAAATCAATATAAGCTTGGATATCCTCAGCATCAATACTTTCAATAACTGAAGCTACTCCTTTAACTTGAACACTAATTTCTTGACCAGCAATTGGGTTAGCGGTTAAGCCACTACCAATATTTCTATTTTCAAAATTACTAGTTAAAACAACTGTTTTTTGCTCTTCATCACCAAATGTAACTGTAATTTCAACATTATCAGTAGACATATCGCGAACTCCATTAGGTTTTCTGATATTTACCTGATAAGTTCTTGTTGATTCATTACCCATATCTGAAACATCAATTGTCACTGGAATACTTTCAATGTTTTCTAATTCTGCCTCATCTCCATAAATAGTAATTGAATATGAAGAATTGTTATTTATTAAAATATCTGCAATTGCTTTACCAGTTACAAGTTCTCCAGTTGTTTGAACATTAAGTGGTACAGTCTTAGAATAACTATCAAGTACTATTGTTGCACTAATGGTTTCTGGTACTATTTCAACATTATCTAATTTATTACCACTAGAATCATATGCCACAAGTTCAATGTTATCAACATCATATGTTCCTGCTTCACTAAATTCTTGTTTTTCTAAATCTATTAAAGCTTTAACAGAAGCTATAGCATCAAGTGCATCACTACCACCTTTAACAACTACTTCTGATTGGTCAAGGGTTACTGACTCAACACTTAATCTACTATCTAGAGCATCAATATTGAGTAAATCATAATCAATTGACTTAACTTGACTTTCTTTATTCTTAATAGTTACTTGAACATATTCTGGAGATAATTGATAACTTAATGAATCAATTGATTTAGAATATGTAAAATATACTTTATATGGCGTTTCTCCTGGCTTATAATCAGATAAATCCAAAATAACTTCATATTCTCCAAGTTGTTTAGCTAAGTATATATCGCTTTTTCTCCCAGTTATAGTAATATCAACAGTCTCAGGTACTCCTTCAACTACATAAGCTTCTTCATTATAATTAACTACTACTGGTACATTAGTTATAACTTCGGCCTCAGTTTCTACTAAAGTTATTACTTTAGAATCGATTAGCAAAAACAAACCTACTGCAATTATTAATGATAAATAAATCAAAAAGTTTGGTTTATTTAAAACTTTATCTAACTTACCTTGATTTTTCTTAAACTTCTTTGATAAATAATACACTGCTCTACTTATTGGCACAATTATATATTTATCTATAAACTTATATATTTTCTTAAAAAATCTGGTTATCATTCGTCTTCACCTTCACTTTCATCAGCTTCAAAGAAGACTTCCATTTTTGGTTTCAATTCATCTATTAACATCATTCTAAATTGATCTAATTCCAAATTATAATGTAAATTACTATCAACAGCAATACTTAATCTACCAGTTTCTTCTGATACAACTAAAGCAATTGCATCACTTTCTTCAGCAATACCTAACGCTGCTCTATGTCTTGTTCCAAGTCTTTTAGACACATTAGGATTCATACTAGTCTTAAATACTGCACCCGCACAAGTAATACGATCTCCTTGAATTATGACACCACCATCATGAAGTGGAGAATTTGGAAAAAATATTGTTTCCAAAAGCGAATCTGTCAAATCAGCATAAACTTTTGTAGCATTTTTAATATATTCTTCCAAAGATATTTCTCTTTCAATTACTATTAAAGCTCCAATTCGGTTTTTACGAAAATATTCCATAGCTTGCATTATTTCATAAACTACTTTTTCTCGTTCATCAACAGTTAAAATCTTATGTCTACCTAAAAGTTGAGTACGACCAATTGACTCTAAAACACTTCTAATTTCTGGTTGAAATATAACAATTATTGCAAGTGGTCCCCATTGAATTGCATATTCAAGTATTACACCAACTGTATATAAATTTAATAAATCGCTTAATAATTTGACAATTAATATCAAAATTACCCCTTTAACGATTAATACCATTTTAATATTATTTTTAACATTTTTTAAAATATAATAAAAGGCAATCCACACAAAACATATATCAAGTATTTTGGTAAATATATCCCATATTATAGATAAATTCATTTAAACACCATCCTTGTGACTAATTAATTATATCAAAATTTTTTAAAAATAAAAAGTCCTTTAGTGGACTTTAATATTTATTTGTTATCAACATTCTTATTTATAATATCATTAATCGACATATTATCAGCAATATTATTAGCAATATTAACATTATTTGTATCACTAGTAATATTTAAGTTATCTGTTTCTTTACTATTAACTTTAAAATTATTTCCTTTTTTATTTTTTTCATTAACAAAATAACCAACAAGTGAAAATATTAATAACACACTAATTACAATAAATAATATATAATATTGTTCTACAAAATCTAACATATTGCCTCCTTATTCGATAGTTAATGTTTGACCCTCTGGTTGAATTTGAATAAATGTATTACCATCATTAACTACTAATTCTTCACCGCTTTCTAAATAATATTTAGTTTGGCTTGTTCTACTTTTCTTTTCCCAAGTTATAGGTACGGCATAACCACCACTTATGTAATAACCAGTTCCTGAACCAATATTTTCAATATCTTGTCTTCCTTTATTTTCGCCATCATTTAGAGTATAATTATCTACTTGATAAGTTATGATGTTTTTAAAAGTATATTGTTCTTTAGTTACATAATCTGTGTGTTCTTCGCCATTAACAAATCTTTTATAAACACCTAATTTGCTATCATATTCATAAGTATTCGTAATATATCCAGAATATTTAATAGTCACATTATTAGCAGGTATAGCACCAACATAAGAACTTAAATCAAGTTCATCAATACTATAATTAAGCAATAAATCATTTTCTCTTTCTGTTCTAATATTACCTAAACCATTATTAAGTTTTTCAATACTTGTAAATAATCTGTGTTCAGTTGCAACATTTAAGGAATTATCCCTCCATCCGGTTTTTGAGTTATCCACCACAATTCTATCAATATCTAATTTACTAAAATCGCTTTGAGCTTGTGGACTTTGTCCATGATGAACATAAATTGCATCATTTTCTAAAGCATAATCCAAAAAATAATGTCTAGCACTACGAATTGAACCAATTCTTTCAGTATCTTGATCTAAAAATAAAGCCATATATCTAGTTATACCACCTTCAACAATTATTTCATAAATAATATAAGCATCTTGCAGTCCACTTTGCAAAGGCCTTGCAACATTTATATTATTAATCATAACTGCATAAGGACGAGAAGAAGAATTAGTATCTACTATTTGAAGAGTTTTTTCTTCTGGTTCGTTTGGTACTACTTCTTCATTGTTATTATTTTCAGTATTGTCTTTATCACTAGCAAATACTCCACTAACCCATAAAACTGAAGCAGTTATTGCAAGTATTACTACTATACATATAGTTATAAGTATAGGCTTTTTATTTTTTTTAAATTTCAACTTCATTTTACTTCCTTCTTTCTCTTAATTCATCTCTTTTTTTAATAGCTTCCCTTTTATCATATAATTTTTTACCACGAGCTACTCCAATTAATATTTTAGCTCTGCCATTTTTTAGATAAACCTTTAAAGGAACTAATGTATACCCCTCTTGTTTTATTTCTTCAAGCATTTTTTTTATTTCCTTTTTATGTAAGAGCAATTTTCTTTCTCTTGTCTCTTCATGATTAAATATACTAGCACTATCATATTTTTCAATAAACATATTAATAATATATGCTTCACCATTTTTTATTCTAATATAACTGTCTGTAATATTTATTGAGCCTTTTTTAACTGATTTTATTTCTGTTCCCTTTAATACTATACCCGCTTCAATTTCTCTTTTAATAAAATAATTAAAATAGGCTTTTTTATTTTTGATTTCCATTTTTATCCCCTACTAATTCAAAATCTATTGTACTTGCCTCTTTACTAGCAGCAACAACTACCACTTTTACTTTATCACCTAAACGATATCTTTTGTTTTCACTAACAAGTGATAAAAGTTCGGGAATATATTCATAGTAGCCATCTAAGGTACTGATATGTACTAAACCTTCAACTAGATTTTCTAACTCTACAAACATGCCAAAGTTTGTTACACCACTAATAATGCCTTCATATTCTTCCCCAATGTGTGACTCCATGTATTCGGCCATTTTCATATCAAGAACATCTCTTTCTGCTTCTTGAGCAGCCACTTCTCTTTCACTAGAATTAGTTGCAACATCAATTAAATACTTACTATTATAATTAACTGTTTCCATATCTATTCTATTTTCAAAAAGATATGTTCTAAGTAAACGATGAACTGTAAGATCAGGAAATCTTCTAATCGGACTAGTAAAATGGGTATAATTTGTTAATGCAAGCCCAAAGTGGCCAATATTATTAGTGCTATATATAGCTTTTTTCATACTTCTTAATAATACATCGGACAAAATGCTAAATTCTGGCTTATCTCTAAGTTCATTTAAAACACTTTGCATAGTAAGTGGGGTTAATTTACTCATATTAGTATTAATTTGATATCCCATTTGTTTTATTAGATTTTTAAAATCTTCGATTTTTTCACTATTAGGAATATCATGAACACGATATATAAATGGCAAATCCATATTAGTTACATGTGTTGCTACCGTTTCATTAGCGGCAATCATAAAGTCTTCGATTAAATTTTCACCAACTCCCCGTTCTCTTTTGACAACATCAATTGCTCTACCTTTATCATCTTGCACAATTTTTGCTTCATCTAACCCAAAATCAATATATCCTCGAAATACTTTTTCGGCTCTTAGTATTTTAGCAAGTTCCGCCATTAATTTAAGAGTATCAGCATATTCTTCATAACCTTCAGGTACTATATCTTCTTCTAATATTTTATTAACATTTTTATAAGTCATTTGCTTTCTTGATTTTATTACTGAAGGAAAAATATCATAGTCTATTACTTTTCCATTATTATTAATTGTCATTAAACAACTAATAGTAAGTCTTTCAACCTCCGGATTAAGTGAACATATACCATTAGATAGTTGGTGTGGAATCATAGGTATTACTGTATCTGCTAGATAACTGGAAGTTCCTCTTTCATATGCCGAATCATATAAGGCACTACCCATTTTAACATAATGGGATACATCAGCAATATGAACTCCTAAAATATAGTTGTCATTATTTTTACTAACACTTATAGCATCATCGATATCTTTAGTATCATCACCATCAATTGTAAAAATCATCTCTTTAGTTAAGTCTTTCCGACCCAATTTTTCACTTTCACTAATCTCATTAGGTATAAATTCTAATTCTTTAGCTACTTCATCATTAAAATCAACTTCAATGCCATGTCTAAGCGCAATAGAGATTATATCTACCCCGGGATCATTTTTATGACCAATTATTTTAGCAACTTCCCCTAAATAAGTTTTTTTACCTAATTCTTTAATAATATGAATTAATACTTTATGACCTTCAACTACTTGTCTTAAACTATCCTTATTTAATTTAACAATAATATCTAATTTATCATCATCAGGCTTAAAAACTAATTTATTTTTAATATTAACTATTTCACCCACTAGATTACTTAAATCTCTTTTTAATATTTTAATTACATAAGCTTCATTATTATGAGCAGAATAATCAATTTCAACAAAATCGCCATTTATTGCCCCATTTAAATTTTCACTATGCACAAAAATATCTGAACCATTTTCTATATCAACAAATCCATTGCCACTTCTATTAACACGCAAAAAACCACATTTTAAAGTTTTTGTGTTACTCATAAGTAAATATTCTCTTTTTTTAGATTTATGAAGTATTCCTTCTGTAGTCATTTTATCTAAAGTTTCTTGTAAATCATTGATATCTTTAATTGATTTATAATGTAACTTTTTGTTTATTTCATCTATTGTTTGTCCTTTTGTTTCATCTTTTAAAATTTCAATTATTGCTTCTTCCATAACTAACCCTCTTTAAATGTACAAATCATTTTATTATCTTCCCAAGTAATTTCTACATAGCTAGTATCATCCTCACTAACACTTTCTCCAGTCTTTGGATTCTCTAAATTTCCATCTAAATAACCCCAACTAATAAGGGTATCATATTTTACATGACATAAATTACTAAAACCATCACATAATGCTTCCGTTATATTTTCCTCTTTTGCATACTCACAAGTGATTTCTTCTATAGTTTGATAAAATTCTTTAATTTCTCGATCTTTCATACCACCGAAAAGTATAACTATTCCAAGTATAACAATCAAAACTATAATCAAAACCAATAAAATAATTAATGTCCTCTTTTTATTCTTCATAACTATCCCACCTTAAGTATAACATATTTATTCAAATTTTTATAGTTTTTATTAATTTAATCCCGGAAAATCATAAGTGCAAGTTTTTTCACCATTGTTCCACTTTATTTCAACAGAACCAGACAATGTTGTATTATCTAAAGGATTGGTTAAATCTTTATCAAGTAATCCTTCACTAACTAATTCATCTAAAGAAACATTAGTATTTCCAGAAATATCATTTATCTCCACATACACACATGCGGCATTCTCAATATTAGTCTTCATATCTTCAGCAGCTTTTTCATCTTGTCTTGCAAGCATACCACTAACACTTACACCAATAGTAACAGAAATAACCGCTATAAGCGTAATAGTAACTATAAGTTCAATTAACGTAAATCCTTTATCTTTCATATTATCACTACTTTATTTTAACACATCTTTCTTAATTTGAACATAGAAATTTCACGAAAAAAAGATATGATGTATATGAAAGCCGAGGTGATTATTTGAAAATAAAGATTATTGGTAGTAATTGTAGCAACGGAATTAAATTAAGAAAAGCTTTATTAAAAGCCGTAAATAATTATGATGAAGCTATTGAAATAGAACTCAAGGACGACCAAGAATCAATGAAAAAGTATAATATTAAAAACATACCTGCTCTTATCATTAACAACCAAAAATGTGTTGAGGGAAAAGTCCCAAGTGACAGAGAAATATTAAAATTTATCAAGTCATACGCAACTAATTAATGGAAAGCATTTGCTTTCCATTAATTTATTTTTAAACTACAATCCGAATTGGGTCAGATTCTGTTCCAGATCCGCTGACATATTGAGTAGATGAGGTTAGGTAGAAACAAGGACGGACCGCATAGGAACTATTATAAAAAACACTAACATAGCTAATTCCGCCTAAATCGGAAACAAATGCCACGAGATTAGATCCTGACGATACAGGAGAAATAGTCCATTCAGAAATTCCCATATACATCCAATTATTACTTATTGCATCATCATAAGAATTCATGTTAGTTGTCCAATAACTGGGACTGGCTGAAAACGCGTAATCTGATACATACATTAATCCTATTTTTGCACTATATGTTCTTCCTGTACTTTCGTATTCATACCATGTTGCTGGTAGAGTATTGTATGTTGAGTTTCCTTCTACATACCATGTATGGTTTGTTATTTTATCACTCCAAGTTGTACTAAAACTATTTAAAAGATTATCGTTTAAATTGACCGTATTTAATCTTGACGAACTCCATGTATTGCTTGCATTCCACCCGTATCTATTTACCATACTGTAATTCCCGTTATAATTTCCATAACTACTTGTATTATAAGTATTCGATGTATATGTTCCATTAGTTCCTAACAAATTACTATTAGCAAAGTCTGTTTTTATTAGTTTTGCTTCACTTCCAAATACTCCTATAATTCGATATGAATTGTCTTCTGGACAAGTTGATTCATCTGAACCAAAACATACATAGTTATTAGGATTAGTTCCACTATAACGATAACTATTATCACTAGCACTATTTGCTAAACTCGAAGTGTGATAATATATTCCGTTATTTCCTTGTACTCCACCATACTGACTTATTACCCAATCTGCTAACAATATTGCATTTTCTGTTTCTACATTTAAACTCGATGTATCAGATGAATAACCTTCTGAATCAACAACATATACTTTGATAGTATATGTTTCTCCCGCACTTAAACCGCTAAACATATATGTATTACTTGTTGAACTTACTGGAGTTCCATCATTTATTACATAGTAATAATTACTTATTTCATTTGTTCCATTAGTAGCACTAACTGTAATAGTTATACTATTATTTGT
>CALVKM010000034.1 GCA_944332705.1 uncultured Bacilli bacterium | reverse complement strand
AGTTAAAAATATATTATAATACGAGTTAGAAAAAGCGAATCCAAAGACAGTAGGCATCAAATAAGTCCTACCGAGGGAAACTTAAATACTTTTATTTTGAGCTTCCCTAGGGAAGCTTTTCTAATATAAAAGGAGGATATATGGCAAGCACAAAGATTCTTGAACAAAAGAAGAAGACTGTCGATGAAATTGTTGACAAGCTTAAGAATAGTGAATCTGTTATTATATTCCAATATCAAGGCATGAGTGTTGCAGATTTAAGTGATTTAAGAAGAAAACTTAAAGAAGCCCAAGCTGAGGTAAAAGTATATAAGAACACTTTACTAAAAAGAGCTGCTGATGAATTAAACATTAATCTAGATGATTTTTTAGCTGGTCCAAATGCAATTTTATTTGGTAAGACATTGCTTGAACCAATTAAAATCATATCAGAATTTGCTAAAAGTAATGATAAACTAGATATTCGTGTTGGCATCATTAGTGGTGATGTTGCAGATATTTCTGTAATTAAAGAATACGCATCAATTCCTTCAAGAGAAGGACTACTTACAATGCTTGCAGGTGGTATGATGCAATATGTTAAAGATTTAGCAATAAGTTTAAACTTATATGCCGAAAAAATGGAAGGGAAGGAATAATTTATGGCAAAATTAAACAAAGAAGATTTTATAAGTGCATTAAAAGAAATGACTATTCTTGAAGTAAAAGAATTAGTTGATGCAATGAAAGAAGAATTTGGTGTTGATCCAATGGCTGTTGCAGTTGCTGCAGCTCCAGCTGCTGGTGCAGTAGAAGAAGGACCATCTACTAAGACAGTTGTATTAAAATCAGCTGGTGGAAACAAAATTGCAGTTATTAAAATCATTAAAGAAATTACTGGTTTAGGATTAGTTGAAGCTAAAGCTGTAGCTGACAACGGTGGAAATATTAAAGAAAATATTCCTGCTGAAGAAGCTGAAGCTATTAAGACTCAATTAACTGAAGCTGGTGCTGAAGTAGAATTAGTTTAATTACTAAAATACTTGAAAATATCAACCTTTGGGTTGATTTTTTTTCTTTCTTTGGTATAATAATACATAAATTTAATGGAGGATAGTATGACAAATGAAGAAAAAAATATTAATGTTTCAACAACATTAATAAATAAAGCAGTAAGATATGTTCATGAAAGTGAAGAAGAAATTACAAATGAAAATGTTATTGGTATTTATATTAATGCTAAAAAAGAATTGATTCCTAATGTTGAAGGAATTTATCAAGAAAGAAATTTAATGCGTGTTACCATTGTAACAAATGGGCCATTTATAAGTACATTGCCAGAAAATAAAAATTTATTTAGAAGATTTTTGTGGAAAAAATATGATACACCTGATAAAACTTTATTAGTAGATTTTGTAATTACTAGTTTGCAAGATTATAAGGATTATAGTATGTGTGCAGATATATATAATGGTGATATTTTAAGAGATGATTATGGGACTTTAAAAGCAATTAAAGATGATTTTTCTAAAAGCTTAAGTGAAGTTGATAAACAAGTTTTAACTAAAGAAAAAGTATGCTTTTATAAAAAATAATTGACTTTAAATGACCTGCTATAATATAATTTATTTGAGGCGATTAAATGAAAAAACTAAATAATAATGGTTGGGGTTTAACAGAAATGTTGGTGCTTTGTGCAATATTATTAATAGCTTTATTTGTTGCTGCATATTTAATTTATAGATTGTATCAAAGTTTAGGGTTATAAATTGTTTGAAAAAAATTACAATTCTTACTTGACAAACATAGAATAATAATGTATAGTAATAGTGCATTTTAAGACGGGTTCTGCTAAGGCGGAACCTTGTAAAAAGCAATTTTGGATACACCAGGGTGTGTGTTAATGGAAGGGAGGACTTATGCCTACAATTAATCAACTTGTAAAAAAGAATCGTGGTAAGAAGAGAAGAAAAAGTAAGAGTCCAGTATTAAATGTTGGATATAATACTTTGGAAAAGAAGCAAACTGACGCTAAAAGCCCACAAAAAAGAGGGGTTTGTGTTAAAGTTGCTACTAGAACACCAAAGAAACCGAATTCAGCTTTAAGAAAATATGCTCGTGTTAGATTATCTAACGGAAAAGAAATCGATGCATATATTCCAGGTGAAGGACATAACTTACAAGAACACAGTGTTGTTTTAGTAAGAGGTGGTCGTGTTAAAGATTTAATCGGTGTTCGTTATCACATTGTTCGTGGTACACTTGATACTCACGGCGTACAAGACAGAAAACAAGGACGTAGTAAATACGGAACTAAAAAAGAAAAGAAATAGGAGGATAAATAATGCGTAAAAGAAGAGCTATAAAAAGAGATGTGCTTCCAGATCCAATATATAACTCTAAAGTTGTTACTAAATTAGTTAATCAAATTATGACTGATGGTAAAAAAGGAACAGCTCAAAAGATTTTATATGAAGCTTTTGAAATAGTTGAAAAAGAAACTGGAAAACCAGCTCTTGAAGTATATAATGCTGCTTTAGAAAATATTAAGCCAGCATTAGAAGTTAAATCACGTCGTGTTGGTGGGTCTAATTATCAAGTGCCAGTAGAAGTAAAAGATGATAGGGCTCAAACTTTAGCACTACGTTGGTTAGTTAATTATGCAAGATTAAGAAATGGAAAGGGTATGGCCATTAATTTAGCAAATGAAATTATTGATGCTGCAAATGGCACTGGTGGTGCTGTTAAAAAGCGTGAAGATACACATAGAATGGCCGAAGCAAACAAAGCCTTTGCTCATTATAGGTGGTAAGCTTTATGGCAAGAGATGTATCATTAGATAAAATTAGAAATATAGGTATCATGGCTCATATCGATGCCGGAAAAACTACATTTACAGAAAGAGTATTGTTTCATACAGGTATAACTCATAAAATCGGAGAAACTCATGATGGAGAATCTCAAATGGACTGGATGGAACAAGAAAAAGAAAGAGGTATTACAATTACTTCGGCAGCAACAACTGCTCACTGGAAAGGATACCGACTAAATATCATCGATACCCCAGGTCACGTAGACTTCACTGTTGAAGTTCAACGTTCACTTAGAGTACTTGATGGGGCAATTTGCTTACTTGATGCTAATGCTGGGGTTGAACCACAATCAGAAACTGTATGGCGTCAAGCAACTGAATATAAAGTTCCAAGAATGATATTTGCCAACAAAATGGATAAAATTGGTGCTGACTTTGAATTCACATTAGGTACAATTAAGTCAAGACTTGGAGTAAATTACGCTCCAATTCAATGGCCTATTGGTGCTGAATCTGAATTTAATGGTGTAGTAGATTTATTGACTCGTAAAGCATATCATTATAATGGTGAACAACAAGAAGTTGCTGAAGAAATTGAAATTCCAGAAGATTTGAAGGCAATAGTTGAACAAAAAAGAACTGAATTAATTGAAAAAGCTGTTGAATTCGATGATGAATTAATGGAAAAATATCTTGAAGGTGAAGAACTTGCTGTTGAAGATATTAAAAAAGCTATTCGTAAAGGTGTTTTAGCTGCTGAATTCTTCCCAGTAATGTGTGGTAGTGCTTTATCTAACATGGGTGTTAAGCTTGCACTTGATGCAGTAATAGATTACATGCCAAGTCCACTTGATGTACCTGCTATTGAATGTATGGATAAAGATGGTAAGGATGTTTTAAGACATCCAAGTGATTCTGAACCATTTACAGCTTTAGCATTTAAAATAGCAACTGACCCATATGTTGGTAGACTTGCATTCTTCAGAGTTTATTCAGGACACTTACAAAGTGGTTCATATGTACTTTGTACAAATGCAGCTGGTAAGAAAGAAAAAGAAAGAGTTGGAAGAATTTTACAAATGCATGCAAACCATCGTAAGGAAATTAGTGAAGTATATTGCGGTGAAATAGCTGCAGCAGTTGGTTTAAAATCAACTACTACTGCTGATACATTATGTGATGAAAAAAATCCATGTATCATGAAAGGAATGGAATTCCCACTTCCTGTTATTGATGAAGCTATTGAACCAAAATCAAAAGCTGATCAAGAAAAAATGGCTATTGCATTACAAAAACTTGCTGAAGAAGACCCAACATTTAAATATAAAACTGACCCTGAAACAGGTCAAACAGTTATAAGTGGTATGGGAGAACTTCACTTAGATATTCAAGTTGATAGAATGCGTCGGGAATTCGGCGTTGAAGCAAACATTGGTCGTCCACAAGTTGCTTATCGTGAAACAATCACTCAAGCAGCTGAATGTGAAGGTAAATATATCAAACAATCAGGTGGACGTGGACAATATGGTCATGTTTGGGTTAAATTTGAACCAAATCCTGAAAAGGGATATGAATTTGTTGATGCTATCGTTGGTGGGGTAGTTCCAAGAGAATATATTCCAGTAACTGATAAAGGATTACAAGAAGCTATGGCTGGTGGAATTCTTGCAGGTTATCCAATGGTAGATGTAAAAGCAACATTATTTGATGGATCATACCATGATGTTGACTCATCAGAAATGGCTTTCAAAATTGCGGCTTCTATGGCTTTAAAAGAAGCTAAGAATAAATGTAAACCTGTTTTACTTGAACCAATTATGAAGGTTGAAGTTGTAATACCTGATGAATATATGGGTAATGTTATGGGTGATTTAACAAGCCGTCGTGGAAAACCTATGGGTAATGAATCAAGAGGAAATGCTTTGTCAATTAGTGCAATGGTTCCACTTGCTGAAATGTTTGGTTATGCAACTAGTCTTCGTTCAAATACTCAAGGTCGTGGAAACTTTACAATGACACTAGATCATTATGAAGAAGTTCCAAAAGGAATTGCTGAAGAAATTATTAAGAAAAACAGCATAAATTAAGAATAATACTTGAAAAATTTTCAAGCATTAGATAAAATATAATAGTAATAGAAAAAAGGAGGAAATATTATTATGGCAAGAGAAAAATTTGATCGTTCAAAAGAACACGTTAATATTGGTACCATCGGACACGTTGACCATGGTAAAACAACATTAACTGCTGCGATCACTAAATATTTTGGTACTTTCGTTGATTATGCTGATATCGACAAAGCTCCAGAAGAAAGAGAAAGAGGTATAACAATCAACACTGCACACGTTGAATATGAAACTGACAAACGTCACTATGCACATGTTGACTGTCCAGGACATGCCGATTATGTTAAAAACATGATTACAGGTGCAGCTCAAATGGACGGAGCAATCCTTGTTGTATCTGCTGCAGACGGTCCAATGCCACAAACTAGAGAACATATCTTATTATCTCGTCAAGTTGGTGTGCCTAAGATCGTGGTTTACATGAATAAATGTGACCAAGTTGATGATCCAGAACTACTAGATTTAGTAGAAATGGAAATCAGAGAATTATTAGGAGAATATGGATTTGATTCAGACTGTCCTATTATCCGTGGTAGTGCTTTAAAAGCTCTTGAAGGAGATGAAGAAGCTGCTCAAAGTATCCGTGATTTAATGGCTGCTGTTGATTCTTATATCGATGCACCTGTTCGTGATACTGACAAACCATTCTTAATGAGCATTGAAGACGTATTTACTATTTCAGGACGTGGTACTGTTGTTACAGGACGTGTTGAAAGAGGTAGAGTTAGTCTAAATGAAGAAGTAGAAATCGTTGGTTTAAGACCTACTAAGAAAACAGTTGTTACTGGTATTGAAATGTTTAGAAAATCTCTAGACTTTGCTCAAGCTGGTGATAATGCTGGTGTTCTACTACGTGGTATTGCTCGTGATGAAGTAGAACGTGGACAAGTTTTAGCTAAACCTGGAACTGTTACACCTCATACTAAATTTAAAGCAAGTGTATACGTATTATCTAAAGAAGAAGGCGGACGTCATACTCCATTCTTCTCAAATTACAGACCACAATTCTATTTCAGAACAACTGACGTTACTGGTGTAATTGAACTTCCTGAAGGTGTTGAAATGGTTATGCCTGGTGATAATGTTGACATGACTGTTGAACTAATCGCTCCAGTTGCTCTTGAAAACGGTACTAAATTCTCTATCCGTGAAGGTGGAAGAACTGTTGGTGCTGGTGTAGTATCTGAAATTATTAAATAATTTAAGTATATACACAAATTAAACTATTGGTTTTGCCAATAGTTTTTTTCTGTTAAAAAATATTAGACAAATAATTAAACTAATGATATAATGTTTACACAAACAAAACATAATGGTGAGGTTAATATGTATAAATGTGATATTTGTGGAAGTACAGATACTTATGTAAAATTATATAAACATGCATATCCCGTTAAAGGAGTGCCGATTGAAGTTGAAATAGAATGCAGATTTTGTTCTAAGTGTAATTTTCAAATTAATGATGATGAATTAGATAATCAAACAATACTAAAAGTGTTTAATGAGTATAATGATAAATATGGTATTAAACCCAAAAAAATAATAAATTTGAGAAAAAGTTATAGTTTTTCTCAAGAACTATTTGCTAAAATTATTGGATGTAAAAGGACACAATTAATAAGTTATGAAAATGGATATTCTATACCTGATGATAAAACTTTTATTATTTTAAATATGTTATTAAATGATTCTAGTATGATTAACAACTTAGTATTAGCAAATAAGAATTATTTATCAGATGAAGAATTTAAAATAATAAAAGAAAAGATAGGTAAAGAACCAAATAATATTATATTACAAGCATTCTTTGATAATGAAGAAGATATATCAGATTATAATGGTTATACAGAATTTAATATAAATAAGCTAGAAGAAATAATATCTAATTTAACTAATAGTGCTATTAGCAAAATGAAGTTATTTAAAGAATTATTTTATAGTGATTTTGTAAAATTACAAAAATACTGCTGCAGGTATAACTGGTTTAGAATATGTTAAATATGCTAAAGGTCCTGTTCCAAATCATTTTGAAATATTATTAGATGATTTATATAGGAAAGGTTTAATAGATTATGTAACAGAATATGTAGGTGGCAAAGAACATGAATTGATAATTAGTAAGGTGTCTATTAAAAATAAGTATTTATCAGAACAAGAGTTATTGATAATAAATAAAGTAAAAGAGTATTTTAAAGACTTTAGTGATCAAGAAATAAGTGATTATTCTCATAAGGAAGATGCTTATATTAAAACAAATATGAATGAATTAATAAGTTACGATTATGCTTTAGATATAAAAGGTATATATGATAAAGATGAACATAAAGCTTAATAGTTTTATGTTTTTTTCTTATTCATTTTATAATAACTACCAGGAGGTTTTATTATAAAATGAATAATGTTTATATCTTTAAAGATTATGGAAAAGTAGAAATAACTTTAAAAGAAATTTTAGAAAAGAAAGGTATTAGTAGAAATAAATTAAGTGTTATGATTGCAGTTAATTATGATTTAGTTAATAGGTATTATAATAACTTAGTTATTAGAGTAGATATAGATATAATAGCATGAATGTGTTATGTACTAGATTGTGATATAACTGATATACTTAAATATAGGAAAGATTAATGAAAATTGCTAGTTTAAAACTAGCAATTTTATCGTTTTTTTTCTAATATAGATTTAGGATATGGTTTACTTACATCAGTTTTACCAATTAGATAATCAATAGATGTATTATAGAATAATGCTAATTCATATAAATAGTTTATTGGAATTAATCTTTTCCCTATTTCATATTCACTATATTGTTGTTGTTTGATTCCTAATGCTTTAGCAACATCGTTTTGTTTTAAATCTCTATCTTCTCTAATTTCTTTTAATCTTTGAATATTCATAATGTATCACCTAATAATATTTTGTCAAACAAAACATATTTTGTATTGACTTTACAAAATATGTTTTGTAAAATTGAATTATATACAATATATGTTTTGTATAGAGGAGTAAAAATTATGAAGAAAAAAGTATTGTTGATAAGTGGTGTGTTATTAACATTAATTATTATAGGTAGTATTATTTTAATTATTAGTCAAAATAAACAAAATAATGAAATAGTAATGAAAGATAATAAAAATACAATTAACAATTCATTTCTAACATTAATGTTAGAACAAGAAGATGGAACATATCAAGAAAGTACATCTAATACATGGCCAAATGGTAATTATGCTTTTAATGAGTCTTTAAGTAGTTGTGAAAATGGTGGAGAACTTAGATGGAATAGAGAAAATGGCATAGTAGAACTATTATCTAATAAATCTGATGCTTGTTATGTTTATTTTGATTTATATAATAGAGTAGAAATAACTAATATAGAAACTTCTGCAACATATAATAGTATCACTGTTACTGTTACTACAGAAACCGGAGAAAATCCAGTAGATAAATATTATTTTAGTATAGATGGAGGAAATAGTTACCAGGAAAGCATAAGTAATATTTATACATTTCAAAACTTAAATTATGGGACTGAATATACAATAAAGGTATATGTAAAAGATACAGTGGGAAATGAATCATTTCAAGAAGAAGTAACTGCAAAGACAAATAATTATGTAAAACCAGGTATCTCTAGTGTAATTATTACTGGTACAACTACTAATAGTATTAGTGTAAGCGTCAATGCAAATGGTGGAGTTAATTCAATTAGCACTTATCATTATTCAATAAATAATGGTGGTTATACTAGTTCAAGTTCAAGTACTCATACATTTAATGGTTTAGGAATTGGAACGACATATACAATTAGAGTTTATGTAACAGATACTGCCGGAGTAACATCTGATATAGCAACAGTAACTGGACAAACAAGCAGAATGTTATTAGCGGATTATATAAAATCACAATATACTTCACAAGGGGCTAATGGACTATATTATCATACTAGTTCTTTATCAAATTCAGCTGCGGATAATAGTTATAGATATGCTGGAAGTGATGACGTTGTAAATAATTATATATGTTTTGGTTCAAATTCAGGATATTGTTCATATGGTAATACTTATCGTATTATTGGTTTGTTTGATAATGAAGTTAAAATAATAAAAAATCAAAGTATTGGTAATTATGCTTGGGATTCGGAAAATGATAATACGTGGATAAGTAGTAATAGACCAGATATATATACAACATTAAATAATACATTTTTAAATGGTTTAAATAGTACTTGGAGTAGTAAAATAGCAACACATGGTTGGAAAGTAGGAGGTATAGATTATAGTAGTTATACTTATACTCCAAGAACATTATATAATTATGAAGTGGGTAGTAGAAGTTCTGGTACAACAGATAGTATGAAAATTGGTTTAATGTATGTATCAGACTTTGGATATGCTGCTAATCCTGCATATTGGACTACAACTTTTCAAAACTATGAAAACGCAGCTAATGATAACTGGCTTGCTGGTATAGATGAATGGACCATATCTACTGTTTCAGATAGGAATGGAGATGTATTTTATATTATGAGCACTGGATATGTTCGTACTGATGATTTGTATCAATTAGATGACCTAATTGGAGTCAGACCGGCTTTTTACTTAAACTCAAATGTTACCTATGTCAGCGGATCTGGAACTTCAACTGACCCAATTCGCATAAATTAATAGAACAGTTCACTTGAACTGTTCTATTATTTATTAAATTCTTTAGCAAGCATTCCACTTTTAAGTAGATGATTGTATTGATGTTCATCAATAACTAAATCAAATTCTCCAATATACTCATATATATCTGGATTAAAGCCGTTTTTAAAGCGATTTAAGCCATGATAAGGATTATCTATAGAATCTACTGTAACACCGTTTAAATCAGCGTATTTGTACTTATCTTTGTAAAAATAAAGTATTGCATAATATAGAAAATAATTTGATGGATATCTTTTTAATTCTTTATCATATCCACTAATATAAATTGTAATTCTATTATTAAATTTGATAACCATTGCTCCAGCAACATATATATCTTCATTGGTATTTAAGTGTTTAGATGCTTCAGTTATATCGTTTTTATATGAAAGCAACGCTTTATCAGAATTCATTTTAGCATTAATAACTGTTGGAGTATTTTTTCTTATAATTTTTTCAGTAAAATTATTATTTTTCTTTAGTTCATGTTCATAATAATTTTGAGAATTAATTAAATAATATTTATAATCTACTTTAACTAAAAAGAAATCTATATCATTTTGTTTATTAAATACATTATATAAATCATTATAATGGAATTCATTTTTATTTATTTTATCTTTTATAAATTCATAAAAGATATTTACTTTAGATATGTCTGCTTTTTCAAGGATAAGTCCTTTTCTAATTGCTTTCTTAACTTTATTTCTAGTGTTTTTACTTATAGTTTCTAAATCAAAATTTTCTAAATTAACTATAGCATTAATTCTTGGAAGTAATGCCTCAAAATTAGTGTTGCTCTTTAATTTTTTATAACCGCATTTATTTAAATTACTAATTATATTATAGTTTTCATTATATTCAAAATTACCTGTTTTTTTATTTAATTTACCAATAGCAATTTCCGGATTTATTTTAATAAAGACAAAATTTTTCTTTTTGTAATATTCTTTTATTTCTCTAGTAAATGTTTCTAAAATAAATATATTAGAATAATCTACTAAAAAACCACGGGGAGAATAGCCATAATAATAATTGCCAATTTTTTTGAACAATATTAAAGCAGCCGCAATAATGGAATTATCACTAATTAAACCAATAAATTCATAGTCATAGCCTTCTTCGGCTTTAAGCATAGCATAACTAATTGTTTGATAAGCATTAGCAATAATATTGCTTTCTGCAAAGCTTTTAAAATCATCTAAAGATAATTCTCTTAAGTACATATTTACCTCCCACATTTAAGAATAAATTATATCATATTTAAAAGTGATTGACAACTTTTAAATAAACATTTACAATTATATTAGGTGATGTATATGGCTACTCCATTTAAAAAGAGTATTGAACATGTTTATAACAAAATGGTTATATTTTCAATTATTTCAGCAATTATTACTATTATAGTTGGTGCAGTGTTATTATTTTTACCTAATTTATCTAATAAGGTTGTAGGTATAATTACTGGTGTAATCTTTATTATCTTTGGAATAACTACCGCATATAAGTATTTAAAGAGAGATGGAGCAAAGATTTATTCGTTAAATTTAGTTTTTGCTATTCTTTATTTAATATTAGGTTTAGTAATTATTATATTTCCATTTAGCGTTATCGAATTTGTAACTGTTTGTTTAGGTTTATTTTTAGTTGTTAATGGTGCAACTAAGATAAATTATGGCTTATGGTTAAAAAGAGGTAATAGTAAAGCTTGGTTAGTTACACTTGTTGCGGGAATATTGTTAGTTATTTTAGGTATAATGATAGTCTTCAATCCATTTACGGCATTTGCTCTTACTCAAATTACTGGAGCTTTTCTAATTATTAGTGGAATAGTTAATCTAAGTGATGCAATTACATTTAAAACTAAAGCCAAAGAAATAATGGATATATTTTGGTAAAATTAAGTCTGCAGGGATGCAGATTTTTTTAATTTGTGATATACTTGTTATAAGGTGATAAAAAAATGTTAATTAAAGATGTTAAAGCAAGAGAAATTTTAGATAGTAGAGGGAATCCTACAGTTGAAGTAGAAATGACTCTAGATAATAATGTAAAAATGCGAGCAAGTGTACCTAGTGGAGCATCAACTGGATCCCGTGAAGCTTTGGAACTAAGAGACAATGATGATGCTAGATATGGTGGTAAAGGAGTATTAAAAGCTGTTGAAAATGTTAATAAAATAATTGCTCCTGCGCTTCTTGGTAAAAAGGCTAATCAAGCAGATATAGATAAAATATTAATTGAACTTGATGGAACCGAAAATAAAAGCAATTTAGGAGCTAATGCCATCTTAGGAGTATCCCTAGCTTGTCTTAAATGCCTAGCGGAATCTGAGAAAAAAGATTTGTTTGAATATGTTTCTAGTAAAAATGTTTCTATGCCAATTCCAATGATTAATATCATTAATGGTGGGGCTCATGCTGTAAATAATATAGATATTCAAGAATTTATGATTGTGCCAGTTGTTAAAACTATGAAAGAACGCATTAGAGCAGGCTCGGAAATATTTCATGAATTAAAGAAACTACTTGTTAAAAATAACTATAGTGTTGGTGTTGGTGATGAAGGTGGTTTTGCTCCAGATTTAGAAAATAATGCTATGGCTCTAGAATTTATTGTTGAAGCTATAAAGAAGGCGGGATATAAACCAGGAGAAGAAGTATTTATCGCTCTAGATGTTGCTGCTAGTGAAATGTATGATAAAGATACTAAAACCTATAGTATTGATGGCAAGAAATTAAATAGTGATGAATTAATAGAATATTATAAAAGTTTAATTAAAAGATATCCAATACTAAGTATTGAAGACCCGTTCTATGAAGATGATTTTGTGACACTTCAAAAATTTACGGCAGAAGTTGGAGACAAAATAATGATTGTTGGTGATGATTATTTTGTAACTAATGAAAAATATTTACAAAAGGGTATTGATATGAAAGCTGGTAATGCAATACTACTTAAAGCTAATCAAGTAGGTACAATTACTGAAATGACTAAAACAATACTACTTGCTAAAAAGAATAATTATAAAACAATTATATCTCACAGAAGTGGGGAAACTGAAGATACATTTATTGCTGATTTAGCGGTAGGTTTAGCAATTCCATTTATTAAAACCGGTTCAATGTGTAGAGGAGAGAGAATTGCTAAATACAATCAATTACTTCGAATTGAAGAAAAACTAAATAAAAATAAGTAGGTTTGAAAATTAACCTACTTTTTATATTAATTAATATTTTCCAAATACCTTACATATTTTGTAGTTTTGTATGGTATTTGGGAAATAATCTGTTATTTAAAATAAAAATGTCTTTGGTCCACACGGGATACCAAAGATCAATACAATATTACAATACTATAAATTAGTATTGATGTCAATATGCCAGAACATTCTTACAAAAAATTGAATATCACCAAAAGTGATATCCATACGACTGCTAGAGTCACAGTTTATTCGTTATTAACGAATACCGAAGCAATTGCTTCTATGACTAAATAACACTACAAAAAGCATTACTTGTCAATTTATTATATGAAATTATCTTATTAAAGTAAAATTGGCACTTTATATTTTCAATTTCGTGAATTTAAGGTATAATTAATATAGTACGGAGATGATAAACATGAAAAAAATAGTTGATGGAAATGCTGCATGTAGTAAAG